>JAVVFP010000250.1:0-4995 GCA_032250495.1 Bacteroidota bacterium
TGCTGGCTGACGGGGTATGACCGGGAGGGACTGCAGGAGCAGATAGAACGGGAGAATGACTTCGAAACCTTCTTCGCCCAGGCGCCGGCGATGCATCCGAACTGCACGCTCATCAAGGGCGTCGTCTGCGGCGTGCGCGTGGAGGACGTTGAGGATCCCCTGATGCAGAAAATCCGCTACCTGGACAAGCTTATCGATGAACTGGCCAGGGGAAAAAAGATGGAAAATATCCTGCGGAAATAGAACGCGGAATTACTTCCGCTCCCTGAGCAAATCCCCGACGAGGATGGCCGCGGGATAGAGCACTTCCTCTTCATGCTGCGCATGGGCGAGGAGCTTCTCTGCGAAGACCACGGCCGCGTCGTTGCCGCCGGCGACTCCGGCCGCACGCAGTTGCTTCGCAGCGGCGTGTATGTGACGGTGTTCGGCGAGCATCTGCGGCATGGCCGCGCGCAGACTATCTGTCTTGGCGATCATGGCGTCCACGCCGGGAGGAGTGCTCCCGCTTGCGAGCGGGACGAGCCAGCCGAGAGGCGGGATGGCAAGCTGGTTCTCCGCGGGAAAGTGGTGATGCAGCAGTTCGGCAAGCTCCTGCGCGGCGCTGCCGACTTCGCCCGGCACATCGAGCAATGCCGCGAGCTCCTCGTGAATTACGCGGTGCTCTTCAATGAGTCCGGGAGGAACCGCCCCGGCGTCCTGCGCCCCGGCGTGCGCGTTCCCGTGCTGCGCGTGGTTGCCGTGCTGGGCCTGCAATCCCGCCGAACACAGCATGAGCAGAAACAGAGCGATGAGCGAAGGACGGATGATGTCGGACATGGTTTCTCCTGATTGTAGTAAAGCATCTTTCCCTCCCAACATGCGCATATCAGCCGCCGGAACATTTGATCCATGTCAATTTCCTATTGTTTTCACGGAAAACGGCTTCTGTTTGCAATTGCCCGAAGAAATCTCTTTTTTTCTCCCATAAAGACATGATTGCTGCCTGCGCCATTCGTTTGGCACGCAATGTTCCGAGGCGGGCGCATTGCATCGCGCAGCGGGAACGGGAATGGACCAGGAATGCCGTCCCCACCGCACCGGGCAGACCTGGCGCTTCAGCGGAATGGACTATGCTGTACGCGACGGCGCAACGCTCTCGCCGATGAACCGATACTGGAAATCGAGGCACCGCTGTACTGCACTTGACTGCGCCGCCAGTTCCGACGCACGGTCATGGACCTGCACTGGACCTGTGATATCCGCGGTGGAAGTGAACTACCATTGGCAAGGAGACGAACAGATGAGCAAACAGAAAGTCAGGAGCAAGGCGACGGATCTGAAGGAATACGGGAAGAAAAGGGACTTCCGCAGAACACCCGAACCCAGAGGAAAGAAGGGATCGAAAAACGACAGTCCGATTTTCGTCATACAAAAGCATGACGCCACGAGCCTGCATTATGACGTCCGCCTGGAAATCGACCAGGTGCTGGTCTCCTGGGCAGTGCCGAAAGGACCGTCTACCGACCCGGGTGAAAAACGCCTGGCCATTAGGACGGAAAACCATCCCCTGGATTATGCCGATTTCGAGGGCGTCATTCCGCAGGACGAGTATGGCGGCGGGACGGTGCTGGTGTGGGATACGGGAACCTATCGCAACCTGAAGGAAGAAAACGACGACAGCGATGAGGTGAAGTCCATGAATCAGTGCCTGGAAGACGGCCATATCACGGTCTGGCTGGATGGGGAGAAACTGAAAGGAGGGTACTCTTTCATCCAGACGAAGCGTCCCGACAGGAAGGGCGATCAATGGTTGATGATCAAGATGAAAGACGAGAAAGCCGACGCCCGGCGCAATCCCGTCAGCACGGAGCCGAAATCGGTTCTCAGCGGCGATACCCTGGACACAATCCGGGACGAGATGAAAGAGGAATGAGATGAGCGGCTTTTTCGATGGTTTGAATGACGATGAACGGCGGCGGCTGAGAGAGAAAAAGGCGCCGGAATGGACCGATCCCATGCTGGCGACGCTGACGGACGATTATTTCTCGGATCCGGAATGGGTGTTCGAGCGCAAGCTGGATGGTGAACGCTGTCTCGCTTTCCGTGAAGACGGGGCCGTCCGCCTGATGTCCCGCAACAGGAAAAAACTCAATGAATCCTATCCCGAGCTCGTCGAGGCGCTGGAGCAGCAGGGACCGGACCGTTTCATCGTCGATGGCGAGATCGTCGCCTTCGACGGGAATGTCACCAGCTTTTCCCGCCTCCAGGCGCGAATGCATCGCAGGGCCGACGATCCTGAGGCGCAAAAAGTCAGGGTTTATTTTTATCTCTTCGACCTGCTCTACCTGCATGATTCGGATGTGAGCCGACTTTCTCTCACCACGCGGAAACGGATACTGAAAGAGCTTCGATTTTTCCGATCCCCTCAGATACACTCCGTACCGGAAAGAGAAAGGCGAGACGTACCTGAAAGAAGCATGCCGGAAAGGCTGGGAGGGACTGATCGCCAAGAGGGCCGACAGTCCGTATGTACACGCGCGCTCGAAGAATTGGCTCAAGTTCAAATGCGTGAAGCAGCAGGAATTCGTGATCGGCGGGTTCACGGACCCCGGGGGTGGACGCGTCGGGTTCGGCGCGCTTCTGGTCGGCTACTACGACGGCGGGGACTTACGTTACGCCGGCAGGGTCGGGACGGGCTACGACGACGCGCTGTTGAAGAAACTGGGTGACCGGCTGAAATCGATCGAGCGCAGGACCTGCCCCTTCGAGTCCTTCGAGGACGAGGAGAAGGGCGTTCACTGGGTTCGCCCCTCTTTCGTCGGCCAGGTGGGTTTCACGGAATGGACGAAGAACGGCAAATTGAGGCATCCACGCTTCCTGGGACTGCGTCGTGACAAGAAGCCCGGGGAGGTGCTGCGCGAGGACGCGGAATAACGGAGGGACCGATGAGCGAAAGACAATACGGGCGCCACCGCATCGAACTGTCCAATGAGGATAAAATTTTCTTTCCCGATGTCGGAATGACCAAGGGCGATCTCATCGGCTACTATGAGAAGGCGGCGGACTGGCTTCTGCCGCGGTTGAAGGACCGTCCGCTGACGCTGCAGCGCTTCCCTGACGGCGTGAGCGGGGAGGGGTTTTATCAGAAGAACAAAGCGGACTACTTCCCCGGGTGGATCGATCATGTGACGCTGGAAAAGGAGGACGGCGAAAACGACTACGTGATCTGCAACAAAAAGGCCACGCTGCTTTATCTCGCCAACCAGGGATGCATTACGCCTCATGTCTGGCTCAGCCGTCACGACAGACCCCGTCATCCGGACCTGCTGATCTTCGATCTCGATCCACCGGACCAGGATTTTTCCGTCGTCTCTTTCGCCGCACGCGAGATCGGGAAAATCATGGGGGACGTCGGTCTGACGCCTTTCCTCATGACCACGGGATCGAAAGGCCTCCACGTGTGGGTGCCGTTGGATCGTACGGCAGACTTCGAAACGACGCGACAGTTTGGTCGCGCCGTGGCCGATGTCCTTGAAAAACGCCACCCGGAGGAATTGACCTCCGCCCAGCGCAGGGAGAAGCGCCGGGGAAGGGTCTTCATCGATTATCTGCGCAACGCCTACGGGCAGACGGCCGTGTGCCCCTACGGCGTCCGTGCACTGCCGGGAGCACCGGTGGCCACACCGCTTTCGTGGGATGAGCTGGGGCGCGCGGGACTCACATCGCAACGCTATACCACGCGCAATATATTCCGACGCCTCGGCCACAAGGTCGATCCGTGGAAGGGGATGCACCGTCATGCGGCGGATCTTCACAAGGCGTTGGATGAACTGTCATCGCGCTTCCCGAAGTGATCTGCAAATACCCGCAGTTCCTGGGCGATTCTTGCATTTTCGGATATTATTCCCGAGTATGAATCTATTAACAATTGAATCGCACGGCCCCTGCGGGATACCGCAGTGAACCGCCGCAGCGCGCCGCGCCCCCGTCACACGGACCCGTCCCGATCGGACGCAGCACGCCCGCTGCGGGATATGTAGAACGGAAAGACGCGATATTCTTATGAGACCTCATGCAAAAAACTCCTCGATGAGCGATGACAGGAAGGAAGACACAGACGGAAACCTGTCACGACGAAAGTTCCTTCGCACGACGGGATTGGTGATCTCCACGGGCGTGTTGCTGCCGCGGCTGCGACCGCTCTGGGCTCGAGGGTCAGCTACGGAGAGTGCGGGCACGTTCGGCGAACTCAACGCGACAGATCCCGGCGGCATCGACCTCTACCTCGAGCGCAAGGACCTGCTGATCGGCGGCGAGCGCGGCCGGGCGATCGCGATCAATGGATCCATTCCCGGACCGGTGATACGCATGCAGGAAGGCAAGGAGGCGCTGATCCGTGTCCACAATCGCATGGAAGAATCGAGCTCGATTCACTGGCACGGAATATTGCTGCCCTTCAACATGGATGGCGTCCCGGGCATCAGTTTCCCCGGCATTCCGGCAGGTGAGACCTTCACCTACCGCTACCCCGTCCGTCAGAACGGCACGTACTGGTACCACAGCCACACGGGTCTGCAGGAACAGCTCGGACATTATGGCCAGCTCATTCTCGAACCGGCGCAGGCGGATCCTGTGGAGTACGACGTGGAGCATTCGATCATACTGTCCGACTGGACATTCGAGCAACCGCATCGCGTGCTGAGAAAACTCAAGACCTTTGAGGGCTACTACAACTTCCAGCGACCCACACTGGCGAATATCGACGAGCAGATGAAGGCGACCGGCATGTCGCTGCGCGAGGTGCTCGCGGAACGACTGAGGTGGGACCGGATGCGCATGGATCCGACAGATATCGCCGACATTACCGGCGCGACCTATACCTACCTGATGAACGGCAAGGCGGCACACGAGAACCCGACGTTCATCGCCCGGCCAGGTCAGCGAGTGCGCCTGCGCTTCGTCAACGCCTCGACGATGACGTTCTACGATGTCCGCGTTCCGGGCCTGCCGATGACC
>JAVVFP010000251.1:0-4991 GCA_032250495.1 Bacteroidota bacterium
CCATTAACATCGTCACCGGGGACTTCGCCGACCGCAGGGGCGTGACCGTCAGCACCGGCGCCGGAAGCTACAACACGCAGCGCTACGCGCTGGCCGTGGGATCGGGACTGGTGGACGATACCTATACCTTTTTCGGCCGCTTCTCCCGCGTGCATACCGACGGTTACCGCGACCATTCCTACATGGACGCGAGTTCGTATTACGTGGCCGCCACGCGCTACGACGAGAACTTCACCACACGTATCAATCTCTACGGCGGTCCGCTCGAGGACGGTCTCGTCTACTACGGCCTGCCGAAATTCGCGATAAAGGACAGGGATCTGCGGCGGGCGAATTACAATTACTGGGAGGCGGCGGACGGGGCCTACACCTGGACTTCGCCGCGGCGGAAGCAGGAGCACGAGCGCTTCAACCAGCCGCATTTCGAACTGCTCAACGAGTGGAAAGCCGCCGACAACCTCACCTTCAACAGCGCGCTGTTCTACGTTATCGGCCAGGGATATTTCGATTACGACGGTACGGGCTGGACGGACGCCGCGTATTACCGGCTCACGCCGGAATTCGGCTTCGAGAACGCAGGGGACCCGGTCAACCCGATCATCCGCGCCTACGTGGACAACCGCCAGGTCGGCTGGCTGCCCCGCATGACACTCGCGCATGACGGGGGAGCGTTGACTGCCGGACTCGAGCTGCGTTACCACCGCTCCGAGCACTGGGGACGCATACAATGGGCGGAGCAATTGCCCGCCGGACTCGATCCGGGCCGGCATTACTACGAGTACAGGGGCGGAAAGGACATCGCGGCAGCGTACGTGCAGGAACAGCTGCAGCTGACCGATCGCATCAACGTCATGGGAAACCTGCAGTTCGTCTTCAACCGCTACAAACTCTTCGACGAGAAGTACGTCGGCACCTCTTTCGATGTCGATTACCATTTCGTCAATCCGCGTCTCGGCATCAACGTCAACCTCGATCCGGCGTGGAACGTGTACGGCAACGTCTCCTACACGCACCGGGAACCGCGCCTGAAAAATCTCTACGACGCCGCGGAATCCAGCGGCGGCGCCACGCCGCAGTTCTCCACGCACCCCGACGGCAGCTACGACTTCAGCGATCCGGCGGTCAAACCGGAAAAGCTGCTCAACGTGGAAATCGGCGACGGTTTCGTCGGCGAACGGCATCAGCTGCTCTTCAACGGCTACGTGATGGATTTCGAGGACGAGATTGTCAAAAGCGGCGGCCTCGATCGCTTCGGCCAGCCCATCACCGGCAACGCGGATCAGACGCTGCACCTGGGACTCGAGTTGGTCGCCCGCTACCGTCTCCTGCAGAGTCTCACCGTCGAGGCCAACGGCCTGTGGAGCCGCAGCCGCCTGCAGTCGTATACCGTCTTCGACACCGATGAGACGGGCGCGCCGCTGGCCATCGATCTCGACGGCAACCGCATCGCCGGCTTCCCCGAGCAACTGGCCAACCTGAAGCTGACCTGGCGCCGGTACGGTCTCACCGGTGTGCTCACGTTCAAGTACGTCGGTGATCAGTACACCGACAACTTCGAATCCGCCGAGCGCCGCGTGGATCCGTACACGGTCCTCAACGCCTCGCTCGGCTACCGTACGCCCCCGGTACTCGGCTTCCGCGGACTCGATATCCGCTGTGCGGTCAACAATCTCCTCGATCGGCTGTACGCGCAGAGCGGGGAGGGCGACCAGTTTTTCGTCGCCGCCGAACGTAATTTCTTCGTGGACATCCAGGTCCACATCTGACAATGACAACGCGGGGCGCGGCGCTGCCGCGCCCCGATTTCTCCACAGCAAGAGAATTCCCATGCAGGCCACAGCTGCGTTTGCTCTCCTTCTCTGTAACGGCGAAATGGCCGCATCCGATGTGGTGCGCCATCTCGCCTCCCTGGCGCACACCGTTGTCTGTGCCGACGGCGGGGCGAATGTCGCCCTTGCGCTCGGCCTGCGTCCCGATATCATCGTGGGCGATTTCGATTCGATCAGCAGCGAAGCCGAGGAGGCGTTCGCCGCGCAGGGAGTGGACATGCGGCGCATGGCACGCCAGGATGACACGGATTTCGAAAAGGCACTCACGCTGCTGCGTGAGCGGGGAACGCGCCGTGTGGTGGTGCTCGGCGTGACCGGGAAGCTGCTCGACCACACGCTGGGCAACATATCCATCCTCCATCGCTACCTGTCCTCCATGCGTATCGTACTTTTCGACCCGCATTTCCGCGTGGACGTCCTGCAGCAGGGAGGCAGCTTCCGCAGCCGTCCAGGTGACCGCATTAGCATCGTTCCCCTCCCCGTGGCGGAACGCGTCAGCTACAGCGGCCTCCGCTATCCCCTCGATGCCGCAACGCTGACCTTCGGCGCGCGGGAGGGAACCTGCAATGAGGCATCGGGCGATGCCTTCTCCATTGACTTCAGTGCCGGCTCGCTGCTGCTCTTCCGTCAGCTGCACGACGACCTCTATCTCCATCCCTTCGGCGACTGAGACAATCCAGTACCCTGATTTTCCGCGATATTTTACCATTTACCAAATTTTAACATACCCTAAGATTCTTCCGCTGGAATTTTAGGGTATGTTAAAATCGGCCCTTCCGGCGCATCATGCCAATATGGCAGTGTCGATGCCGGCATTTGGCAGTCCATGTGCAGCACAGTCGCGCGCAGGGTATCACTGACCCGTGTAAACAGGGAAGAACGCGTGTAAACTGGGAAGAACGCGTATGAACAGGGAAAGTCGCGCCGTGGCAAGCGGTCCCGCAGAGAAACGTCCCCTCTAATCCATTTCATAACAGTAATTTAGCAAACCCCCACTTGACTTTCGCTTCGGGAAATATTATGTTAGCACTCTGTAGAAGAGAGTGCTAACAACATTCACCTACTATACAGTTTTACCAATCCAATATTTGGAGGAGCAAAATTATGGCAATGAATCTGAAACCCCTGTCCGACAGGGTCATTGTTCGTCCTCTCGAGGCGGAAGAGAAGACCGCGGGTGGTCTTTACATCCCTGACAGCGCGAAAGAGAAGCCCCAGCAGGGTGAAATAGTCGCGGTGGGACCGGGCAAACTCAGCGACGACGGCAAGCAGATTCCAATGGAAGTCAAGGTCGGCGACAAGGTGCTGTACGGCAAGTACTCGGGCACGGAAGTCACGGCCGGCGGCGAGGACCTCCTGATCATGCGCGAGAACGACATTTTCGCGGTCATTGGATAAGCAGCAACGCAGCAATCAAATCATATTCATAGAAAATTAGAAGGAGATACTGCTCATGGCAGCAAAAATCATCGACTACAATGTTGATGCACGCAACGCGCTCAAGCGCGGCGTCGATCAGCTTGCGAACGCCGTCAAGGTGACACTCGGTCCGAAGGGCCGCAATGTTGTCATCGACAAGAAGTTCGGTGCGCCGACCGTGACCAAGGACGGTGTGACGGTTGCCAAGGAAATCGAACTCGAGGATCCCGTCGAGAACATGGGTGCCCAGATGGTGCGCGAAGTCGCCTCCAAGACCAGCGACGTGGCCGGTGACGGAACCACGACCGCGACGGTGCTCGCCCAGGCCATCATCCGTGAAGGACTCAAGAACGTGGTCGCAGGCGGCAATCCGATAGACATCAAGCGCGGCATCGATTTCGCCGTTCGCAAGATCGTTGTGGCCCTGAGTGAGATGAGCCGTGAAATCGGCGACAACAAGGCGAGCATCGCCAGTGTCGGCGCCATTTCCGCCAACAACGACATGACCATCGGCAAGCTCATCAGCGACGCCATGGAGAAAGTCGGCAAGGACGGCGTGATCACGGTCGAGGACGCCAAGGGCATGGAGACGTTGCTTGACGTCGTCGAGGGTATGCAGTTCGACCGCGGCTATCTCAGCCCGTACTTCGTCACCAACACCGAATCAATGAAGACCGAGCTGGAGAATCCTTTCATCCTGATCCATGACAAGAAGATCAGCAATATGAAGGATCTGCTCCCGATTCTCGAGAAGACCGCGCAGCAGGGCCGTCCGATTCTCATCATCTCGGAGGATATCGAGGGTGAGGCGCTTGCGACGCTGGTCGTCAACAAGCTGCGCGGCACGCTGAAGGTCGCCGCCGTCAAGGCGCCCGGCTTCGGTGACCGCCGCAAGGCCATGCTCGAGGACATCGCCGTGCTGACCAACGGCACCGTGATCAGTGAAGAGAAGGGCTACAAGCTCGAGAACGCGACGCTGAACTATCTCGGCACCGCCAAGCGCGTGGAAATCGACAAGGACAACACGACCATCGTCGAAGGTGCCGGCGAGAGTGACGCGATCAAGCAGCGCATCAACGAGATCAAGGTGCAGATCGAGAACACCACCAGCGACTACGACCGCGAGAAGCTGCAGGAGCGCCTGGCCAAGCTGTCCGGCGGTGTCGCCGTGCTGAAGATCGGCGCCGCCACGGAAGTGGAAATGAAAGAAAAGAAAGCCCGCGTCGAAGACGCCCTGCACGCCACGCGCGCCGCAGTGGAAGAGGGTATCGTTCCGGGCGGCGGTGTCGCGTTCATTCGCTGCGTTGCCGCGCTCGACGGCGTCACCGGCGAGAACGAGGACCAGAACGTCGGTATCGAAATCGTGCGCCGCGCGCTCGAAGAGCCCATGCGCCAGATCGTCGCCAACGCCGGCCTCGAGGGTTCGGTCATCGTGCAGAAGATCAAGGAAGGCGAAGGCGACTTCGGTTTCAACGCAGCCACCGAGGTGTACGAGAACCTGGTCGAAGCCGGCGTCATCGATCCGACCAAGGTCTCGCGCATCGCGCTCGAGAACGCCGCGTCGGTCGCGTCGCTGCTGATCACAACAGAGTGCACCATCGTCGAGAAGGAAGAGGATTCGCCCCCGATGCCCGCGATGCCGGGCGGTGGCATGGACGGCATGTACTGAGCCGGCCACCCCTCCAAAAGCATTATGCATGGAAAAAGCCCCGCCAATTGGCGGGGCTTTTTCCATGCATAATG
>JAVVFP010000252.1:0-4984 GCA_032250495.1 Bacteroidota bacterium
CCCGTCCGCTACATCGGCAACCGCAGTTCCGGCAAAATGGGTTTCGCCATCGCCGAAGCCGCCGCCGCCCGCGGCGCGGAAGTCACGCTCGTCGCCGGCCCCGTCTCCCTGCCGACGCCGCCGGGCGTCACGCGCGTGGACGTCGAAACGGCCGCGGAGATGTTCGCCGCCGTGATGCGGCATCGGGCGGACAAGGACATTTCCGTCCTCGCCGCCGCCGTGGCGGATTACACCATCGCCGAACCCGCCGCGGAGAAAATCAAGAAAGACGCCTCCGGTGAGGACGGCCTCTCTCTCGCGCTGCTGCGCACGCGCGATATTCTCGCAACGCTTGGCCGCGAGCGGCAGGCGGGTGTGCTCGTGGGTTTCGCGCTGGAGACGGAGAACGACAGGGAAAACGCCACCCGCAAACTGCGTGAGAAAAGCGCGGATATGATCGTCCTCAACAATCCCCGCGTCGATGGCTCCGGCTTCGGCAGCGACAGCAACGTGGCGACGCTGTTCTTTGCCGACGGCAGGGAGGAAAGCCTCACCCGCATGTCCAAGCGTGCGCTCGCCGACATCATTCTCGACCGTGCCGCCGCCGCGCTGCAGCCCGCATCCTGACCCCGATGCGCGGGGGAGGCGGGCGTCGCCGTTGAATCTCATCCCGTTGCATCGTACCTTCAACGTCCGAAACAACACAGCATTACCGTGTCTGATATTTCCCGCTACCTGCGCCAGCTCAAAGACCGTTACGGGGAGACGCTGTACCTCGAGAAGCAGATTCTCCGTGAGGCGGAGCTGGCCGCGCAGGGACTCGCAGAAGAAGGAGGAACCGTGACGGAGGCCTGGAATACCGCCCGCACACTCGCCCAGCTCGACGAAATGATATGCCACTGCGTGAAATGTCCCCTCTCGGAGACGCGGAACCGCTTCGTGTTCGGTGTGGGCAACCCGAAAGCGGATGTCGTGCTCGTCGGCGAAGCTCCCGGCGCGGAGGAGGACAGGCAGGGTGAACCCTTCGTCGGACGCGCGGGCAAGCTGCTCGATAAAATCCTCGAAGCGGTCGATTTCAAACGGGAGGACGTGTTCATCTGCAACATCCTCAAATGCCGTCCCCCGAACAACCGCGACCCGCTTCCCGCCGAAGTCGAGCAGTGTGAACCGTATCTGCACAAGCAGCTCGCGCTGCTCAAGCCCAAGGTCATGCTCGCCCTCGGACGCATCGCGGCGCAGACGCTGCTGCGGAGCAATGAGTCGCTGACGCGTCTGCGCGCGGAAACGCATTCCTACCAGGGCATCCCCCTCATCGTCACCTACCACCCGGCCGCGCTGCTGCGCAATCCCAACTGGAAGCGACCCACCTGGGAGGACGTGCAGAAATTCCGCGCTCTCTACGATGAACGTATGGCCGCCGCGGCGAAAGGAGGGGGCGCATGAGTGACTTTCCCCCGCCGCAGGAAGCGAACATGAGCAGCTTCGACTCCGCTGCACCTCCCCCCGATGCGCACGACGAAGCGCGCAGCGACTCCCGCGGCGACTCCCGCGGTGACGCACGTGGTGACGCACGTGGTGACTCCCGCGGTGAGGGACGCGGTGAGGGACGGAGCGATGCGCGGGGCAGGGGGAAGCAGGATAGACGGGAGCAGCGGGAGAGCGGTGCCGGGGCGGGACGCGTTCCGCCGCAGGCGGTGGACGTGGAGATGGCCGTGCTGGGCGCGATGCTGCTGCAGCCCGATGCGACAGTGTCCAACGTGCTGTCCCTGCTCGAGCGCGACGCGTTTTACAAGGACGCCCATCGCACGATTTTCGACGCCATCACGCGGCTGTTCCAGAAACAGGAGCCCATCGATCTGATTACCGTGGGCGAGGACCTGCGCAGGGCCGACAAGCTCGAAGCCGTGGGCGGGATGTATTACCTGACGGAAATGACCAACGAAGTCATTTCCCCGGCACATATCGAGCATCACTGCCGTATCGTGCTCGAGAAAGCCATCAAGCGCAACCTGATCGAGATCAACACCACCATCGTCACCGACTGCTATCTCGACAGCAGTGACGCTTTCGAGCTGATCGACGCGGCGGAAGAGAAAATCTTCAAGCTCTCCGAACAGCATATCAAGCAGAGCTTCACTCAGGTGCGCACCATTGTCAAGCCGCTGCTCGATCGTATTTACCAGATATCGCAGGAGCATACCGGCGTGACCGGCGTCCCTTCCGGCTACGGCGTGCTCGACGACAAGACCGGCGGATGGCAGCCCACGGACCTGATCATTCTCGCCGCACGTCCCTCGATGGGAAAAACCGCGCTGGCGCTGTCGATGGCGCGCAATGCGGCCATCGAATACAACCAGGCCGTGGGAATTTTCAGCCTGGAAATGGCCAGCGATCAGCTCGCCCTGCGCCTGCTCTGCGCCGAGGCCCGCGTAAACATGCAGCTTGTGCGTACCGGACGCATCAGGGAGCAGGACTTCCACCGTCTCGCCAAGTACGTCGGCAAACTCGAACGCGCCAACATTCTCATCGACGATACGCCCGGCATCTCCATTCTCGAACTGCGCGCCAAGGCGCGACGCATGGTGCACGAGCACGGCGTCAAGCTCATCATGATCGATTACCTGCAGCTGATGTCCGCTCCCATGGTACGCGAGAGCCGCGAACGCGAAATCGCTTCGATCAGCCGCTCGCTCAAGGGACTGGCAAAAGACCTCAACGTCCCTGTCATCGCGCTCTCGCAGCTCAATCGCAGCGTCGAGCAGCGCACCGGTGGCAAACCGATGCTGGCCGATCTCCGCGAATCCGGTTCCATCGAGCAGGATGCGGATGTCGTGATGTTCATTCATCGCAACAAGGACCAGGATGTGCCGCCCGAGGACCAGGGGAAGGCATCGGTGATCATCGCCAAGCAGCGAAACGGCGAAATCGGGGAAGTGGACCTTGCATGGATCTCCGAGTACGCGCGTTTCGAGAACCTGGAGACGCGCATTCCGCACGACGCGCTTCCCCCGCCCGAGGAAGAAGTCAAGTTCTGACATTTCTTCCCCCACGCGGCAGGACATGAACGTATTTTACCCTTGTCCGCCGCCATATTTGATGCCATGTTGACCTGAACATCAGTACCGGTAGTATGATCATGCGCATGTGTTTTCTTCTCCTACTCTTTTCCGTCGGCATGCTGCACGCGCAGCAGCCCGTTGCGGATATCACGGACGCCCCGTCCGACGTCCCCGTGTCCATCGTCCTCGAGATGAAAGGATATGGCACCGGGCGCTCCCTGCAGCACACCCCTCCGGCATGGGCACCGCGCTTCGCGCTTCCGCCCGCGGACCCGGTCTACAGCAAGAAATCCCCTTTCCTCGCCGGCGTGTTCTCCCTGGTCCTTCCCGGCAGCGGCGAGCTGTACGCGGGCAGCTACTGGCTGGCCGGACTTTTCGCCGCGGTGGAAGGCACACTCTGGTATTACAACATCGACCAGAACAACCGCGGCGACGATCAGACCTCCGTCTACGAGGCCTACGCCGATCAGCACTGGAACGTGGTGAAATACGCACAATGGCTCAACGACAATGCGAAGGATTTCGAGGGCGGCGAAAACGCCGTGCATATCACCATCAATCCCGACGAAAACCTGCCGCCCTGGCAGCGGGTGGACTGGGACGCCATGCACACGACCGAACTGGCCATCCCGGTGTTCTCGCACAAGCTGCCGCCCTACGGCGACCAGCAGTACTACGAGCTGATCGGCAAATACAACCAGTACTCCTACGGCTGGGACGACAAGAACGCAGGCAACTACTGGAACGCCTCGGACAACTTCATTTACTATGCCGGCCTCCGCGGTGAAGCGAACGACTTCTACAACACGGCGGATACCATACTCAACCTGATCATCCTCAACCACGTGCTCAGCGCCATCGACGCGGCGTGGGCTGCCGCACGCTTCAACGACTTCGTCGACCTCTACGCCCATACCCGCTTGCTGCGCCTGCCGGGCGGCCAGGCGGAGCTGCAGACCACCGCGCAGTTCTCCGTCCGATTCTGAAAGGCCGCCGGTGATACGACGTTTCCACGCAGCTCTCGTCCTTCTCACCGGTCTGTTCCTCGCGGGACAGACCGCGCTGCTGTTCGGGCAGCAGGCGGACTCCGCTTCCACGGCCGCCGACAGCATCGCCGCTCCGCACGCGCTGCCGACGACAGGTGCCGACGTTCTCCTCACGAACCCGGACTCCCTCACGCCGCCGGCGGCGCCGGTGATCAGCGGTTTCGCCGTGCTCGGCAATCGCGTCACACAGCCGGAAACCATCCTGCGCGAGGTGACGCTGCAGGTCGGCGACAGCATCGATCTCGAAGAAATCGAATTCGCCAAGTCGCGCATCTACAGTCTCGGACTGTTCAACCGGGTGGAGATCACCTGGCCGCCGATGGACAGTACCATCCTTCTCATCGAGGTGGACGAACGCTGGTATCTTTACCCGGTCCCGATGTTCGGCATCGTCGACCGCAACTGGGACCACTGGTATTACGGCCTCGGCGTCAAGCATGAGAACTTTCGCGGCCGCAACGAAAAAATATTCGCCGGCTTCGTACTGGGCTACAATCCCTGGGTCTCGCTCAGCTACTCGAACCCGTGGATTTTCGGTGACGATCAGCTTTTCACGCAGACGGGCTTCGCCTGGTCCGAAGTGGTGAACAAAAGCATGGAGTCGCGCGGCGAGGGACCGAACTTCGACGAGATCCACTACTCCGTTTCCCAGATGCTGGGCAAGCGGCTCGATCCCTTCCGCAATGTCTGGCTGTACGGCGCGTACAACTATATCGAGGTGTCCGAAAACCGCACCGGCCGCACCATCAACGAAATGGGTATCGACCGCTACCTGACCGTCGGCTTCGGCGCCAGTCACGACACGCGCAATCTCAACGAATATCCGACCAACGGCATTTACGGATCGGTGTACATCGCGAAAAAGGGCTTCGGCATCGGGGCGGTGGACATGATGTCCTA
>JAVVFP010000253.1:0-4980 GCA_032250495.1 Bacteroidota bacterium
GCTGGCGGCGATGGCGAACGCGAGTCCGACGGTGAACGCCACGTTCTGTCCCTTGAACACGAGTCCGAGAAGAATCGCGAGAATGCCGATGCACAGCGTGGAGATGCGCGCGACGCGCACTTCGCCCGCCTCGTCGGTCTTGCCTTTCTTGATCACGTTGACATAGAGGTCATGCGAGAGCGTGGACGCCCCGGAGAGCGTGAGTCCCGCCACGACGGCGAGGATGGTCGCGAAGGCGACGGCAGCGATGAAGCCGAGGAAGAGCTGTCCGCCCACGGATTCCGAAAGCAGAAGCGCCGCCATGTTGCCGCCCTTGTCGATGCCGGCAATGACATCCTGTCCGACGAGCACCATGGCCCCGAAGCCGATCACGAAGGTGAGAATGTAGAAATAGCCGATGAAGCCGGTGGCGACGAACACCGATTTCCGCGCCTGCTTGGCGTCGGGCACGGTGAAGAAGCGCATGAGGATGTGGGGGAGTCCCGCCGTACCGAGGATCAGCGCGATGCCGAGGGAGATGGCGTCCCAGGGATTGGTGATGAAGCCGCCCGGCGAGAGCACGGCGTCGGAGTATTTGAGCGAGGCCTGGCGAAACAGCTCGATGGGATTGAAGTTGAAGTGCCAGAGCGTGATGATGACCAGGAACGTGGCGCCGCCGAGCAGCAGCACGGCCTTGGTGATCTGCACCCAGGTCGTGGCCAGCATGCCGCCGAAGAGCACATAGGCCACCATGACAGCGCCGACGATGATGACGGCAACCTCGTACGGGAGGCCGAAAAGAATCTGGATCAGGGCGCCCGCGCCGACCATCTGTGCGATGAGGTAGAATATGATGGTGCCCAGCGATCCGATCGAGGAGGC
The DNA here is from genome assembly GCA_032250495.1 of Bacteroidota bacterium. GTDB lineage: Bacteria > Bacteroidota > Ignavibacteria > SZUA-365 > SZUA-365 > BM516. The sequence continues at coordinate 862 of JAVVFP010000253.1, forward strand.
GATGCGCACCGGCCGCTGCCGCATGCGGAAGGCCACGACGTCGGCGAAGGTGAACTTGCCGAGGTTGCGCAGCGGTTCCGCGATGAGGAACATGACCAGGGGCCAGCCCACGAGGAAGCCGATGGAGTAGATCAGTCCGTCATAGCCGTTGAGGGCCACCATGCCCGCGATGCCGAGAAAGGAGGCCGCGCTCATGTAGTCGCCCGAGAGGGCGAGACCGTTCTGGAAACCGGAGATGCTGCGGTCCGCCGCGTAGAATTCGGATGCTGTTTTCGTCCTCTTCGCCGCCCACCAGGTGATCGCGAGGGTGAAGAGCACGAATACGAAAAAGATGATGATGGACGTTATATTCGCCTGGCCGAGAGTGGTTTCAAAAGTTTCCAAGGTATGTACCCATATCTTGCTGGAGTGGAATGTGAGTGGGGATCAGGATCGACAGGGCAGATCAGTCCTTCGAGATCTGCTGCTTCATTTCGCGTACGACCCTGTCGTAGCGGTTGTTTGCCCACCAGGTGTAGATGCCGGTGAGCAGCCAGGCGAAGATGATGATACCGATGCCTATGGGCAGGCCTATCGTGACATGCTCCCCGATTTTCGCGGCGAGAAGTTCCTTGTCGAAGGCGATCACCAGGATGAAACCGAAATAGACGATGAGCATGACAGCGGTGAGGGTGAGAGTGACGGACATGCGTTTTCGGACAAGTGTCTTGAACTCGTCCGACGCGAGAATTCTGCGTACGTCTTCGTGTTTGAGACTCATAGTGCATCCGTGTAGGTGTATGGGGTGAGTGACGTGAGACCTCAACGCGGTGGATAACCGGGACGCGAACGCCGCATGACATGCGCCTGACGATGCGCCTGCTGTGAACGGCTGCACCGATGCGCTGCGTGCGATCGGCATGCCGTTCGATCGGCGTGCCGTGCAATCGGCGTACCGATCGATCGAGAAAATATTTTCCGACGGATAGAGCAGTTCCCTCGAGCAAGGAGGGGGCAGCGTGTGATTATTGCGAAGCAATAAGTGCAAATATTCACGAAAAGTCAATAGGAAGTCTCAATATCCTGCATTCAGGCGAAGCCGTATTTTATACTTCCTTGTCCAGAACATTTGAAGGTCGCCGTCGTCCGCCGTATCTTTGGCCCAGACGACTCCATTTCGGATATGTGAATGCTCACAGGCGGCCGGACGGCACACATGAGAATTGGCTTCATTTCCGACATTCACGAGGACATCGAGAGCCTGCGCGGCGCCTTTCTCGCGCTCGAGAGAATGCAATGCGATGAGGTGGTCTGTCTCGGTGACATTGTCGGTTTCACCCTCCCGTTCCAGCGCCATATCAGGCGGCGGGACGCGAATGCCTGTCTCGCCATGGTGCGCGCGCAGTGCGCGGTGGTCGTCGCAGGCAACCACGATCTTTTCGCCGCGCGGCGGACGCCGGACTACGACGCGGGCTTTGTGTACGGGGCGAACTGGTACGCGCTCGATTACGACGAACGTGCGCGCCGCTCACGGAACAGGGTGTGGTTGTATGAGGACAGCGAGATGCCGCATTTCCTCAGTCCCGCTTCCCGCGACTACCTCGCATCCCTTCCGGAATTCGCCGTCACGGAATTCGACGGCGAGCGATTTTTCCTGTCGCATTTTCACTATCCCGACCTGTCGGGATCCCGTATCGATTCGCTGCGCAGGGCCCGTCATCTCAGGCGGCACTTCACGTTCATCAACGGACATCGTTGCACGCTTTCCTTTTCGGGACACGGCCATCCGGAGGGCTGCGCCCGGTCCAACCACGCGAAGCTGCGCTTCCTTCCCTTCGGCAGCTATGTGATCGACGGGGAATCGGAGTGGATCGCAGGTCCATGCGTCGCCAACACCACGCGCGCCAACGGCATGATGATGTTCGACACCGCCACCAGGCAGCTCGACGTCATTCCGCTCGCTTCCAGAAAAACCATCGTGTAGTCCCATGCACACACAATCGACCTGGTTCATCAACAGGCGCTTCCTGCTGAAAATCCTTCTCCCGGTGCTGATGACGCTGCTGCTGTTCATCGTCGCCCTGTACCAGATCATCATCCCGCGCTTCGAGGAAATCGTGCTCGGCAGGAAGCGGGAAATGATACGCGAGCTCACCGAGTCCGTCTGGCATATCGCCGACCGCTATCACCGCGAGGCCGCGCGGGGCGGCATGTCGACGGAGGAGGCGCAATGGTGGACCATCGCGCAGGTGCAGCACCTGCGCTACGGGGAGGAGGGCAAGGATTATTTCTGGATCACGGATTTCCAGCCCCGCATGATCGTGCATCCCTTCCGCAGCGACCTGAACGGGGAGGACCTGAGTGATTTCCGTGACTCGGAGGGAAAGGCACTGTTCGTGGAAATCGTCGAAACGGTGCGAAAGCATGGGGACGGCTTCGTGGATTACACCTGGCAATGGAAAGACGACTCGTCGCGTATCGTTCCGAAGCTTTCCTATGTCAAACCATTCCGCCCCTGGGGCTGGATCATCGGGACCGGCATATACATCGAGGATGTGCGTGATGAAATCGCGGCCCTGGAAGGGAACGTGATCGATATCTCGATCTGGATCACCGTCTCGATTTCCCTGCTGCTTCTTTTCATCACGGTGCAGAACCTGCGCGCCGAAAGGAAGCGCCAGCAGGCCGAGCAGGAAGTCCGCGAATCCAAGGAAAAATACGAAGCCCTGGTGGAGGCGTCCACTGAAGGCCTGCTGATGGTGATGGAGGACCGGCAGCTGTGGTTCAACAGGACGCTCCTGGGCATGCTCGGCTACACGGAGGAAGAAGTCCGCGGGGTGGACCTTCCCTCACTGTTCACCGATGACGTCGTCGCGCAGCTCCTCGATGCCCGTGAACCGGAACAGATCCGCAGCGCCCTCAACGCGCACGCGGAGACGGGACTGCGGCGCAGCGACGGAAGCGTGATCGACGTGCTGCTGACGGTTTCCCCCGTCGGATTCTACGGGAAAACCGGGGTGGTGATCATCGTCAAGGACATGAGTCATCACAAGCTCATCGCCGATGCACTGGACGAAAGCAAGCAGCGATTTTCCGCCCTGACGAACCGGCTTTCTCTCGCGGTCTTCCGCACGGACGCGGGCAGGGGAATGCGCTTTGTCGAAGCAAATGCGGCGACGGTACGGCTGTTCGGCTATGAGGGACTCGAGCAGCTGCAGAAAACGGATCTCCGGGATCACTTCGATGACGCGCAATCCTTCGCCGCACTCCGGGATGAGGTCGCGCAGCACGGTTTCGTGACCAACCGCATCGCGCGCATCCGGAACAGGGATCATGTGTCGGTCATGATTTCCATTTCCGTGGCCGTGGTCAACGACGCGGCCGGACGCGCCCGCTTCTGCGATGTGCTCGCCGAAGATGTCTCCGCCAAGAAACGGAGCAGGGAGGATGCCGATCGCCTGGCCGCCGACCTGCAGGCGCCGATTTCCTTCCTCTCCCAGCCCGTGGCCCCCTTCGTCCGTGACCCCGTGTTCTGTCGCCTGGAGGAAAACGCAGGACAGGTCGCACGCCTGCTGTCGCGTCCGGGTACGCAGGCGGTGCTGGTGCGGGACGATGCGGGACGCAGCGTCGGCATGATTACGAATGAGGAACTGCGCGCCGCCCTGCGCGCCGATGGCCGCGGCGCAGAGACCGGGGCCTTTGAAATCATGCGCGCACCCGTGCTGACCGTCGCGCAGGGTGATGTCGTGCACGATGTGCTCCGTGCTTTCCGGGAGCAGGGGAGTTCGGCCGCCGCAGTGCGCGGTGCGGGAGGAGCGATCATGGGAACGCTGTTCGCCGCGGAACTCGAACGCGCGCGACTGCACACGTATGATCTCTTCCTCCTCCACCTCCAGCACGCCGAGACCGTCGAGGACGTGCGGGCCGCGCATGCTGCACTGCAGGGATACGTCCGCACCTTGATAGGGACAGGCGCGCCCCTGCACGTGATCACGCATGCAAACACGTTGATTTCCGACACGGTGGGCAGGCGCCTGATCGAAATCGCGCTGCGGGAGCTCGGTCCCCCACCGCGTCCGTTCGTTTTCATGGCGCTCGGCAGTGAAGGACGAGGGGAGCAGACCCTGCTCACGGACCAGG
>JAVVFP010000254.1:0-4884 GCA_032250495.1 Bacteroidota bacterium
TCCGCGCAGCCCGCATGGCTGCTGGCCGCCCTGTTCCTGCTCCTTCCCAATCTCTTCTTCCAGTACAGGAAATGGAAACTCCTCCTCCGCAGCGCGTATCCCGCGCTGGACACGCGGCAGGTGCGCGAATCGCTGTTCCTGGGCTTTGCCTTCGGCGTCGTCACGCCCGCGCGCATCGGGGAATTCGGCGGCCGTGCCGCCGGGGTGCGCGGCGCGGACCGCCTCACTCTGATCGGACTGACCGCGGTCGACAAGGTGGCCACGCTGGCTGTCACCGTGGGCGCCGGCGCCGTCGGACTTCTGCTTTTCTGCTTCCGCCATCCCTTCATGTCCCCCTGGACGCTGCTCGCCATGGAAATAGCCTGCGCGGCCGTTCTCACCGCCTTCCTGCATTTCCGCTCCAGACGCTCCGCCACGCGCACGCGGTCCGCCGGACAAGCGGCAACGGAAGCGCCATCGGTGGAAATGCCGGCAACGGAAGCGCCATCGACGGAAATGCCGGCAACGGAAGCGCCATCGGGGGAAGCGCCGGCAACGGACGGACGCATCGGGCGGCATCTACGGCTGCTTCGCGGTGTACTGCGGTCGCTTGACGCAGGAACGCGACGCGGCCTGCTGCTTTTTTCCATTCTCTTTTACGCGACCTTCGTGCTGCAGTTCTTCCTGCTGCTTCGCGCCTTCGGTCCTGTGGAGCCGTTCTCCGCCCTTGCGGCCATCAGCAGCATCATGCTGATAAAGACCGTCGTGCCGCCGATGACACTCGGTGAACTCGGCATTCGCGAAGGGGCGAGCGTCCTTGTACTCGGCTATGCCGGAACGGTGGCCGCCGTCGCACTGGGGGCGTCGCTGCTGCTGTTTTCCATCAACATCCTTCTCCCGGGACTGGCAGGACTGGCGGTGCTGCTGCGCCGTCCGGCGCCGCGGGGAAAGACATGATCGCTTTCAGCTTCTTTACACTGTTCGCCGCATTGACCGGGGTGTACGTACTCTTCCTGTTCCGTCTCCGCGCGGGCATCCGTCACCTGGCAGCGCTGTCCCCGGACAGGGGAACGGACATCACGACGCTGCCCCCGGTGACCGTCCTGCTCCCCGTGCGCAACGAAGAGGCGTTTCTTCCGCAGTGCCTGCACTCGCTCGCATCGCAGGATTATCCCGCCGCGCAGATGGAGGTGCTCGTCATCGACGATCATTCCACCGACCGCTCGGCGGAAATCGCGCGGACGCACGCGCAACGGGATGCGCGGTTTCGACTGCTGTCCTGCAGCGATACCGAAGAGGGGAAGAAGGCGGCGCTCACGCGTGGTGTGTCGGAGGCGCACGGGGAGGTGATCGTGACGACCGACGCGGACTGCCGTCACGATGCGTCCTGGCTGCGCACGATGCTGCGGCCTTTCGCGGAGGGGGCGGACGTCGTCGCGGGACCGGTGGTCATCGACACGCGGGAGACGCTGTTCGCACGCCTGCAGGCGCTGGAGTTTCTCGGACTCATGGGTGTCGGCGCCGGCTTTTTCGGTATCGGTTTTCCGCGACTCTGCAATGCGGCCAACTTCGCCTACCGGCGCCGCTGTTTCGCGGACGCGGGTGGATACGAGGGAAACAGCGGGATTCACAGCGGCGACGACGAGTTCCTGCTGCACGACATCGTGTACCGTCAGGGCGGGCGCGCCGTGTTCGCGACCGCGCCCGCGGCACTGGTGCGCACAGGCGCCCTGCCGTCCGTGACCGCCTTCCTTCAGCAGCGTGTGCGCTGGGCGTCGAAGGGGAGCCGCTATGAGGACCGCCGCTTCGTTTCCTTCCTCGTCCTGCTCTTCGTCTATTTCCTCTTCGCCGCGGCCGCGCCCGCAGTCAGCCTCACCTCGTCCGCGGCGCTGCTCGCCGGTATCGTGTTTTTTCTTCTCAAGATCATCGCCGATGGCCGCGTGCTTTTTGCCGCGGCAGCACTGTTCCGTCAGCCCCTGCGTGTGAGTGAATTCCTTGCGGCTGAGTTTCTGCACGCCTATTATATCGTCGTTGTCTCCATTTTCGGACTGTTCGGGGTGTACTCATGGAAGAACCGCAACGTGACGAATACGTAAGCAATTTCTGGCTGCATGAAGGGGAACTTCGCCTGTTCTGGAAGATGAGCAGTTATTTCACCGTGTTTTTCTTCCTGTTCACCGCGCTGTACCTGTTCTCGAAACTCCTTCCCTTCGACATCGACTGGCGTATCGGGAACCCGCTGTTCATGCTGATCGCCGCCCTGCTGTCGACGATGTTTCTGATCGCGGTCTCCGGACGGCGCAACGTTCTCGACGAAACCGGTCTGCGCTGGTCACGGCATGGCGGCAGGGATCTGCTCCTGGGTTTCGCCGTCGCGGGACTGCTGATGAGCGCATTGTTCGCGCTGGAACTTCTGTTCGGCGGGGCGCGTATCAGCAACGTTCATCTGACGGCGGGCTACGTCGCCGAGCTTCTTCTCATCAGTCTCGTCGGCTTCACGCTCGTCGGCTTCGCCGAAGAAATTCTCATGCGCGGCTACCCGTTCACTGTACTGCAGCGACAGGGTGGAACGGTCCTCGCACTGCTCCTGACCTCCGTGCTCTTCAGCCTCATGCACGGCTTCAACCCGGAAATCGGCTGGCTCGGTTTCGGCAATATTTTCCTCGCCGGCATCTGGCTCGGGGTCGCACGGCTTGTGACCGGGACGCTATGGCTGGCCATCGGCATGCACACGGGATGGAATTTCTTCCTCGGTACGGTGTTCGGCTTCCCGGTGAGCGGCATTTACGAACGCAGCCTGCTCATCACCGAAACCACCGGACCGGAGGTGCTCAGCGGCGGAAGTTTCGGCCCGGAAGGCGGACTGCTCGCGACCGTCGTTCTCGCCATCGGTACCGGCACACTCTTCCTGCCCGCCGTCCGACGCTATCTCGGCACAATGCCGCCGTCGATTTCCAAGGAAACGAAAAAGGAATCTCCCTGATGCGCACACGATATATTTTCCTGCTCCTGCTCTTCATGCTTCCCGCGACCCTTCCCGCGCAGTGGATCGAGGATGAAAAGATCAACGCGCTGATCGACGCGGGCATTCAGGACACGTACAGCATGCGCTTCGAGAAGGCCGATGCGGCATTCCGCTCGGTGGTGCAGAAATACCCGGAGCATCCCGCGGGACACTTTCTCCTCGCCATGGTCGAATGGTGGCGCATACTCATCGATATCGAAAACGAGACGCGCGACGATCGCTTCCACGACATGCTCGACCGCGTGATCGATCTCTGCGACCGGCGGCTCGACCGCGATGAGCGGGACATCGCCGGACTCTTTTTCAAGGGCGGGGCGATCGGTTTCCAGGGCCGCCTGCACGCGAACCGCAAGAGCTGGGTCAGCGCCGCCACCCGCGGCAAGGAGGCCCTGCCCGTGGTGATGGACGCTGCGGAACTCGCTCCCGACAACGCGGACCTGGCTTTCGGCACGGGGATTTACGATTACTACGCGGCCGTGCTTCCCGAACGGTATTCCGTGCTGAAGCCGCTGATGATGTTCCTTCCCGAGGGCGACCGTGCCCGCGGCATCCGCGGACTCAAGCATGCCGCGGAGAAGGGCCGCTTCGCGAACTGGGAAGCCATGTACTTCCTGCTGCAGATCAATTACAGCATGGAAAACCGGCCCTCCACCGCTCTGAAGTATGCCCGCAAACTGCGGGCGCAGTTCCCCGAGAACCCGGTGTTTCACCGCTACCTCGGCCGCACCTATATCAAGCTGGGCAACTGGGCGCGCGCCGCCCAGGTGTTCGCCGACATCCATGCCGCTGCGCAAAAGGAAAAGCGCGGCTACAGTGCGCGCATGCAGCGCGAGGCCAGCTACTATCTCGGCTACGCGGCGCTCATCGGGAAAAACCCCGGGGAAGCAATCAGACATTTCGTCGAATGCGACCGCCTCTCACGCTCCCTCGACGAGGAACCCTCGGGTTTCATGATCATGGCGAACCTCCGCATGGGCATGGCACACGACATGATGGCGCAGCGGAAATACGCGATCAAGCAGTACGAAAAGGTGCTGCGCATGCCGGATTACAGTGGTTCGCATGACATCGCGGCCCGGCACAGGAAAACGCCCTACTCGCATTGAGTGCTCTGCGTCGCGGACTGCTGCCGGTCGTGCAGCCACGGACAACCGTACCGCAACCTGCCTTCTTCCCGTTCCCTCCGGACAGCCGCCACCACTCCCTCGGCCGGGGTAGAGGAATATCGGAGGTGATGGTTTCGTGAATTGTGAATAAAAACACTATATTTGTTTCTGGGTTCGCCGTTGCGGCGACACCCGCTCACACCTCTGCACGACCTGCCGGTTTGGTGAGCCTATCTTCTCAATTTTTTTGGACTTGCACTCCACGCACCACATTTCATAAGGAGCTGATTTATGTACGGGAAGATGAAGGAGTTTCTGTCTGAGGAACTTCAGTCTCTGAAGGACCAGAAGCTGTACAAGGACGAGCGCATCATTGAAAGCGAACAGGGAGCGGAAATCACCGTTCGCGGAAAAAAAGTTTTGAATTTCTGCGCCAACAATTACCTCGGGCTGTCCTCGCATCCCGACCTGGTAAAGGCGGCGCATGAAGCCATCGACGAACGCGGGTACGGACTTTCCTCCGTCCGCTTTATCTGCGGCACGCAGGACATTCACAAGGAACTCGAGCGCAAGGTTTCCGAGTTTCTCGGTACCGAGGACACCATTCTGTTCGCCGCCTGTTTCGACGCCAACGGCGCCGTGTTCGAGCCGCTGTTCGGACCCGAGGACGCGATTATCACCGATTCGCTGAACCATGCTTCCATCATCGACGGCATTCGCCTCAGCAAGGCGCAGCGCTGGATTTACAATCACGGACATCTCGGCGACACCGAG
>JAVVFP010000255.1:0-4824 GCA_032250495.1 Bacteroidota bacterium
GCCTATGGCGCGACGGAGACCTTCCGCAACGGCGGCATCGGTTTTGGTGCGATGGACGCCTTTCTTCCGAGTTATTCGCCGCAATTGAAAATGATGATGTTCGGACGGCTGCTTTTCGGACTCGGTGCGGAAACCAGCATCGTTGTCGTCAATAAAATCATGGTGAAATGGTTCAAGGGCAGGGAACTCGCCACCGCGTTCGCCATCAATGTGGCCATCGCCCGCCTCGGGACCGCTTTCGCGCTCATCCTCTCGCCCGTACTCATCGATTCGCACTATGGCTGGACGTACGCGCTGTGGATCGCCGCAGTACTCATGGGCGTCGGCCTGGTTTTCTTCATCATCTATATGATTTTCGACGCCCGCGTGAGCGGTGGGGCGAATCACGAGCAGTCGCTCCTCGATGCGGACGAGGAGTTCCGCTTCAGCGACATCACGGCGCTGCTCAGGAACCGCTCCTACATCTACGTCATCCTGCTCTGCGTGACCTTCTACTCCGCCGTCTTCCCGTTCCAGGCCTACACCCCGGACCTCCTGCACAACAAGTTCGGCCTCTCCATCGAGACGAGCGGCACGCTGACAAGTCTCATCATCTGGGGGACCATCGTGTTCACGCCGCTGTTCGGCTTTTTCGTCGACAGGAAAGGAAAGCGCGCCACCCTCATGCTGATCGGCTCCTTCCTCCTCGTCGTCGTGCATCTGACGCTGTCGCTGACCTCGGTGACACCGTATATCCCGATGTTCGTACTCGGCATCGCCTTCTCCCTCGTTCCCGCCGCCATGTGGCCCTCCGTCGCGCTCATCGTCGACGAACGCCGTCTCGGTACCGCCTACGGCATGATGGCGTCACTGCAGAACCTCGGCCTCTGGGCCTTCCCGATACTCGCCGGCTATATTCTCGACAAGACCAATCCCGGCGTGACCGAGGAAATGCTCGCGCTGGGCGCCACCTATGACTATACCTGGACCGTGCTCATGTTCGCCGCGCTCGGTATCATCGGCCTGCTGTTCGCCTGGCTGCTCAAGCGCGAGGATGCCGGCGGCAAGGGCTTCGGTCTGGAACTGGGACATGACGCAGCGGGATCGACCCGCGCCTGAGGAATCATGTTTCATCCGCGGGAAATAATTCTCCGTACGCGGAATAATCCGCCGCGAGCGGGAAATAATGGACAGGAGCGTGGGGGACTCAGTGGAGCGTGGGGGGCTCAGGGAAGTGCGGGCAGGCGGCGGAGGACGAGCATGGTGATATCGTCGGACTGCGCGGCGCCCGCGGTGAATGCGAGCACGTCGTCGCGAATACGCGTGAGGGTTTCGTTCGCGGACAGCGTTCGGCATGCTTCCGCGAGCGCTTTGAGTCGTTCGTCGGAGAACTCTTCCATTTCACGCGACATCGCCTCGTTGACGCCGTCGGTATAGGCGAGCACCATGTCCCCCGGCTCCAGGTGCAGCAGGCGCGAGTCATAGGGAGGGGTGGTACTCATGATACCCAGTATGAGTCCACCGTCACTGAGTTCGTCACAGTTCTGCTCACCGTGCAGGTGGTAGGGTGGATTATGTCCCGCGTTGACGTATTCGAAGGTATGGGCCGCGGTGTCGAGCAGTCCCCAGAAAAAGGTGATGAACTTGTCGGAGCTGGTATTCGAGTAAATCAGGCTGTTGATGCGCGCCGTGGCTTCCGGCAGGGGGAGGCGGAGGGGCGCGATGGTGCGCAGCGCGGCCTGCACGTTCGCCATCAGCAGGGAAGCGGGCACGCCTTTGCCCGCAACGTCCCCTATCGCCAGCACGTACTCATGATCGGACAGTGTGATGACGTCGTAGTAGTCGCCGCCCACCTGCTGTGATGATTCGTTGATCGCAGCCAGTTCATAGCCCGCGAGCGCGGGAATTTTCTTCGGGAGCAGTCCCTGTTGTATGGACTTTGCGACGCTGAGCTCCTTCTCGATGCGTTGCTTTTCAATTGTCTCCTTGACCAGGCGCGCGTTTTCAAGCGCGGAGATGGTGATGTTCGCGAGGGCGTGCAGGTATTCGAGTTCCAGCGCTTCGAATCGTCCACCGCCCACCCGCTCACCGAGGCAGAGCATGCCCCGCGGCGTATTCTGTGAAAGCATGGGAATGATCGTATGCACGCCCACGTCATGCAGCAGCTGTTCCGCCCCATTTTCCGGCATACGGCGATCGGAGAATACGACGGTTTCCCGCAGTGCGGCGAGTTCGAGCAGCCGGGCCCCGTCGGCATCGAAATCCGGCATTTTGGTGAGGACGGGGACGAGCCGCTTTCCGTCCCAGATATAGACGAGGTAGCGCATGACGCGCAGCTGTCCCATCAGCGCGTAGCTCATGATGCGGAGAATGGCGTCAGCATCGAAGGTTGTATTCATCTCCCTGCTGATCTCGAACAGCGTGTTCATCTCCTGTACCTTGCTGTCGAGGCGGCGGTTGACCAGACGGAGTTCCTCGATGGTCAGTGCTCCTTTGACCGCGGTGGCGGCGACGGCGGCCACGGATTCGAGAAAGGTGAGTTCGCCGGAGGAGAAGGTTTTGCCGGTGATTTTGCTGCCGAGACCGAGTATACCCACCATGCGGTCTTCCAGGCGCAGGGGGATGATCAGTTCCAGTCCGTTGTCAGCCGCGAAAGCCGCGAAGCGCAGAATCGCATCATTCCCGGAAGTCCTCAGGTCCGAGAGCAACTGCAGGTGATCCCAGGCGACAGGAATGTGAAACTCGCTTTCAGGGACCTTCGAGCCGAGTCCTTTCGTCGAGCGCAGGTGGTACCGTCCTTCCCCCTGTTCGACGAGCACCGCGCCACGGCCCACGAGCAGCTTGCCCATGCAGGAGAGCAGGATGTTGCCGAGGATGAAATCCAGGTCCGTTGCCGCGTTGAGCACGTTGCTGAGCTCGAGCAGGGCTGCGCTGTCGGATATCATGTCCTGCGCGGTATGGCTGTTTTCCGGATGCATGCTGTCGTTCCGTGTGGGGCTCGATGACGGTTGATGGGACGAAAAAATATACAAAAAAGGCCCGAAAGCCGGGCACCGCTCGCAAAGATTGTTGTGGGGGATCAGGCGGGGAGGTATTTGACCAGGCGAATGGAATTTTTCTCGCCTACCATATGACCGTATTCAACTTCATCCATCAATTTTTTCATGAGCACGATCCCCAGTCCCCCGTGCCGAAGCTTCTTGAAATACTCCTTCATATCCGGTGCGGAATAGCGTCTGCTGTCGAAGGAAATGCCGCTGTCGAAAATATCCACTATGAATTTCGTGTGTCCGTCCGCGGGGAGCGTACTGATGCGGATCTCTATGATACCGTCGGGATTGTACTTGTAGGCGTGTTTGATGATGTTGGTACACGCTTCGTCAATCGCCAGTTCGATTTTTCCCACCTCGTCGTCGCTGAACCCGAAGCGCAGTGCGGCTCCGGAGACGAAGCTGCGCATGTCGGACAGCAATTCTGTTCTGCTCTGTATGCGCAGGGATTCTACGGTATGTTTGTTTGTGGTTGGCAAACGCTCAATCGCTTTCGGTGATTACGGGTTCCCTCTACGTCCTACTACGAAAGGTTTTCGGTTTTGTTCAGGAATTTCTTTACCGCTTCGTCCTCCTGGTCGAAAATTTCGTAGAGCATGGGAAAACCGAGCAGATCGAACACGTTATAGACGCGACTCGACATATTGGAGAGCTTGATGTCGCCTTCGTTTCTCCTGACATCCTCGATGAATTGCATGAGAACGCCGAGCCCCGCGCTGCTGATGTAGGAGAGCTCGGAGAAATTCACCACGATGTTGTAGCGGTCCTCCTCGAGCTGCTGCTGGAAGGCTTTTTCCAGCTCCGGAGCCGTGTGGGCGTCGAGATACCCCCGCAGGTCGAGGACGGAGATGGTATCCCGTTGGCGGATACCTACCGTAAATTCACTCATACATTGCTCCTCAATTCCGGAATAATCTTATTTAAAATAAATCTTTTTCTTGCGAATCAAAGGACGTTTTTCCATCGAAGGACGAGGACGGTGACGTCATCGTCGGCCTCCTCCTTGCCGCTGAATTCCTGCACGCTGTCGAGAATCGCTGCCAGTATGCGTTCGGCGGAATCGTTGCGGTGTGCGAGGACGCAGTCGGAAAGACGGGTATACTCGAATTCCTCGTCGTTTCTGTCCCGTGTCTCGGTCACGCCGTCGGAGTAGATGACCACGATGTCGTCCGGCAGCAGCTGCAGCGATTCTTCCTTCAGGGACTCCGCGAAGCGTTCGGTGGAATCGAGTCCGAGCGCCATTCCCTCGGGACGAAGGTAGACGGCGTTTCCGCCGCGCACGTGCAACAGGGGACAGTGTCCAGCCCTGGAGAATGACAGCTCCCCGCGCTCTGTATGCAGTGCCGCGTAGAGCAGACTGATAAAGGATTTCCGCTCCATGCTGTGACAGAGGGGGGCATTCATACGAATGAGAATATCCCTCGTGGAGGCGCTGTCGCTGCTGAGAGTCTGAAATATACCCTTTACCTGAGCCATGTACAAGGCGGCGGAGACGCCCTTGCCGGACACGTCACCAACGAGAAAACCGAGTCGGCCGTCGCCGAGCGGCAGCACGTCGTAATAGTCGCCGCCCACTTCGTAGGCGGGAATCGAGTGGGCCGCGATCTCGAAACGGGGCGAGGACGGCAGGTTCTGCGGCAAGAGGCTGCGCTGCATCTCATGTGCGACCTGCAGCTCGCGCTCCATGCGCTCCTTTTCGATGGATTCACTTATCAGGGAGCTGTTTTCCAGCGCTATCGACACCATGTCGGCGAAGGCATGGAGCACACTGACCATGTCGCGGTCAAATTCGTAG
>JAVVFP010000256.1:0-4807 GCA_032250495.1 Bacteroidota bacterium
GAGGTGATCCGACGCCACGGCGTCCTCGTGCGTCCAGTGAAACAGGTCGTGCATGCCGAAGAGCAGGGGCACGAAGGCTAGCAGCAGCAGCGGCAGCGTCATGCTCAGGGCTTCCGCGCCGCGCCGCACCACCACGCTCCACACCGCGCCGGTCGCGTGCTGCAGCATGACGAAGAACAGCGCACCGAGGACCAGCGTGGTCCAGAACGTGAACGCGGTCAGCCAGGATGCGAAGAAGGTGTGCGCATCGGTGAATGCGCCGACGGCGGTGAGGGCGATGCCGAGAATGCCTGCCACGAGAGCGAACACGCCGAATCGGCCCTTGTCGGTAAACGTGTAGGTCTGGAGATCGAGTGCGGCCATATCGATTACTGTGCTGTTTCTGTCGTTGTTTCCGTGGACTGGGTGGTGCTGTCGGACGGGGCCGTTGCGGCACCGGGCAGCGGGGTACCGGCGACGGGCGTACCGTTCGCCTGCAGTGCGCGCACGTGGGCGACGATGCGCCAGCGGTCATGGACGGGAATCTGTTCGCGGTACGAGGGCATGTTGCGCACGCCATTCGTTATCACCTCGAAGATGTAGCCGTCCGCCATGTCATAGACCCTCTGCTCGTAGAGCGAAGTCGGGGGAATGGGATACTTGAATTCCATGATCTTGCCCTTGCCGTCGCCGCTGTGGCCGTGGCAGGGACTGCAGTATATCCCGAATCGTTCCGCGCCGCGCATGCGGTCCGCCTCGGTGATCGTGAAGGGGAGGGAGACATAGGCGCCGTCGCCGTCCTTTCCCGTGTTCAGCGCATCGTCTTCGCGGAGGGCGCCGCGCGCGACCGTGCCCGCGGGCGGTGTGCGCATGGCGCTGCCGTCGACGAAAAAGGCGCTGCTGCGCTGGGCGACGTATTTCTCCTGCGTGTCCATGTTGCGATTCAGGTGCACCGGGGCTTCTTCCGATGTGGAGCCGCGGCAGCCGGCAAGCAGCAGCAGTGCGGCGGCAACGGGGAGAACGGCGCGGGTGATATTGTGGAGCATAGTCATCATTCGCCTCGTACCAGTTCGATATTCGTTCCGCCGATGGACGCAAGGAAGGCGCGCGTCGCTTCTTCGTCGAACTGCGGATCGCCGGCCTCGATGCTGACGATGAAGCCGTCGTCGGTCACTTTTTTCATCTGCTCGGAATAGAACAGCGGGTGATGCAGACGTGGCAGGCGGATGAGGCGGAACATGCCGAACACCGCGCCGAAGGCGCCGAAGAGCACGAACAGCGCGAAGGTGATGATGATATACGTCTGCCAGCTGAACATCGGCTTGCCGCTGATCACGAGGGGATAGGCCTGGGTGGTGACCCAGGTCTGCAGCGCAAAACCGATGGTCGCGCCGAGCAGCGCCATGCCGCCGACGATGTAGCCGACCGGCGAGCGCTTGAGTCCCATGGCGTCGTCCATGCCGTGTATGGGAAAGGGCGAGTGGCAGTCGAACGTGCGATAGCCCGCTTCGCGGACTTTCTCCGCCGCGTGCAGCAGTTCGCCGGGATGGGCGAATTCCGCTATGATCGCATGGGTTTTCATTTTGCACCTCCGTGTTCGTTCCCGTGTGCATAATGGTGTGGATCCGCTTCCGGCGTCACGCCCTTGACCTCGGTCATGGAGATCAGCGGGAGGAAGCGCAGGAAGAGGAGGAAGAGCGAGAAAAAGAGACCGAAGCTCCCGACGAAGGTCAGCACGTCCCACGTCGTCGGCGAGTAGTAATCCCACGACGAGGGCAGGAAATCGCGCGAGAGCGAGGTGACGGTGATCACGAAGCGCTCGAACCACATGCCGATGTTGACGAAGATCGAGAGCGTGAACATGATCGGGATGCTGCGGCGGAATTTCCTGAACCAGAACAGCTGTGGTGTGATCACGTTGCAGAGGAACATGATCCAGTACGCCCAGGCATAGTTACCGAAGCCGCGGTTGATGAAGGCGAACACCTCGAAGATGTTGCCCGAGTACCAGGCGATGAAGAACTCCATGATATAGGCGTAGCCGACCATCGAGCCGGTGACGAGGATGATTTTGTTCATCTTCTCGAGATGGTCCACCGTGATCAGGTTCTGCAGGCTGAACACCTTGCGGGCGATGATGGCGAGTGTGAGCACCATGCCGAAGCCCGAGAAGATCGCGCCTGCCACGAAGTAGGGTGGGAAAATCGTGGTGTGCCAGCCCGGGATCATGCTCGTGGCGAAGTCGGTGCTGACGACCGAGTGCACGGAAAGGACCAGCGGCGTGGCGAGTCCAGCGAGCATGAGATAGGACAGTTCGTAATGTTTCCATTGCCTGTTGCCGCCGCGCCATCCGAGGGACATCGCGCCGAAGACCAGGCGCTTGATCTTTGTCTTCGCGCGATCGCGGAAGGTGGCCAGGTCGGGCACGAGGCCGACGTACCAGAAGAGGAAGGACACGGTAAAGTACGTGCCGACGGCGAAGACGTCCCAGAGCAGGGGACTGCGGAAGTTCGGCCACATTTCCATCTGGTTGGGGACGGGGAACATGTAGTACACGATCCAGATGCGTCCGACGTGAATGGCGGGGAAAATGCCCGCGCAGATCACGGCCACGATGGTCATGGCTTCGGCGAAGCGGTTGATGGCCGTGCGCCAGCGCTGCCGCAGAAGGAAGAGGATGGCGGAAATCAGTGTTCCCGCGTGGCCGATGCCGACCCAGAAGACGAAGTTGACGATGGCCCAGCCCCAGCCGACGGGATTATTGAGACCCCAGACGCCGGTGCCGTCGTAGAACAGCCAGCCGATCGAGCCGGCCAGGACCAGCGTTCCGCTGAGCGCCATGCCGAACAGCAACCACCACAGGGAAGGGGTGCGCGTTTCGACGATACCGCTGATCTTTTCCGTGATGCCGTTGAAAGTCAGTCCGCCCTGTACGAGCGGCGCTTCCTCCAGCACGGCGGATGCCGTAGTTGGTTTTGTAGTGTTCACGCTCACGATGATGCTGTTATCAATGAAACTTCCTTTTGTTGCCGGTTGTGGTCGCCTGTGACGGAGTGTCCTCCGCGCTTATGCCTCGTCGCTTTTTTCGAGCGCGGAATTCGGGTTGCGCAGCCGTGCGAGGAACGTCGTGCGGGGACGCAGGTTGAATTCCGCCAGCAGTCCGTAGGTGCGCGCATCGGACTTGGCCTGCGCCACGCGGCTTTCCGGATCGTTGATGTCGCCGAAGACGATGGCCGCGGTGGGACAGGCGTCCTGGCAGGCCGCGGTGACGTCGCCGTCCGCCAGTGTGCGTCCCTCTCGCTTGGCGTCGATCTTCGCGCGCGTGATGCGCTGCGTGCAATACGTGCACTTTTCCATCACGCCGCGGAAGCGCACGGTGACGTCCGGGTTCTGCGACATCTGCGCAACCTCGGGCAGGTCCTTGGTGTAATTATAGAAGTTGAAGCGACGCACCTTGTACGGGCAGTTGTTCGAGCAGTAGCGCGTGCCGATGCAGCGGTTGTAGGTCATCACGTTGAGACCTTCCTCGTCGTGCGACGTTGCCGCGACGGGACACACCTGCTCGCAGGGCGCCATTTCGCAGTGATGGCATGCCACGGGCATCACGCGCATTTCCGGCGAATCCTCGTCGCCCTTGAAATAGCGGTCGATGCGTATCCAGTGCATCTCGCGACCGTTGAGTACCTGCTCCTTGCCCACGATGGGAATGTTGTTTTCACTCTGGCAGGCCACCGTGCAGGAACCGCAGCCGGTGCAGGCGTTGAGGTCGATGGACATGCCCCACTGATGGCCTTCGTCGTAACTGTGATCGTCCCACAGGTTGCGCAGCGGAAGCATTTCCACTCGTTCGGCGGCGAACGCAGGGTTCTCGGCGTACTCCTCCACCGTCCCTTCGCGGTAGAGTATCGGCAGGCGTTCGCGCACGCCCTCGCGGGCCATGTTCTCGAGATCGAGTCCGTGATGATCCTGTACGCAGGCGAGTTCCTGTGTGCCGAAGGGTGTACCGAGCGTGAGGCCGCGGCTGAAATGCATCGCGTCGCTTCGGCGCAGGCGGTAGCTGTTGAAGCCGACGCCGGTGCCGATGCGTCCCGCGCTCCGGCGGCCGTAGCCCAGTGTCACGGTGACGGTAAAGTCCGCCTGACCGGGCATGGTCCACACCGGCATGGGCACTTCGTACCCGTCGACGGACAGGCGGATGAGATCGCCGTCCTTGAGTCCAAGTTCCCCGGCTGTGGCTCGGCTGATGAGTGCCGCGTTGTCCCAGGTCAGCTTGGTGACGGGATCGGGAAATTCCTGCAGCCAGCCATTGTTGGCGTAGCGGCCGTCGTGCAGCGCCGGGGAGAGGCGGAAGATCACCTCCAAATCGTCGGCCGTAGGTGCGGCGACCGAGAGCTCTTTCGGATCGACGGCCCCTGCGACGGCGGCGGCGTCCACGGCCGGCGTTTCGAGCGCGAGGTCCGTCGCCTGCATTCCGTCGTGCAGGATGCGGCGCCAGCTTTTCTCCGTCATGTCCGGCAGCGCGTTCCAGGTGGCGCGTACCAGGTCGAAACCCTTCGCGGCTGTGCCCGTGGTCAGCAGCGAGAGCATCTCGACATCGCTCAGGCCGTCATCGTACAGCGGTTCGATCAGCGGCTGGATGACGCCGCGGTGTCCGTGCAGGCTGAGGACGTCGCCCCAGGCCTCGAGGTAATGGCGCAGCGGGACATGCCAGTTCGCAGCGAGCGCGCTCTCATTCGGATGGAGTCCGCAGTGTACCGTGGTCTTCACCTTCTCGAGCGCGGCACGGAAATCAAGGTCCGCCGGCGCATCGAACACCGGGTTACCGCCG
>JAVVFP010000257.1:0-4804 GCA_032250495.1 Bacteroidota bacterium
CTCGATTTCTGATATCGCGTTTTCCCTTCCGGGTGCAGGTAGCCAGACGAGAGCGTCTCGATGCCACACGAGAGTATCGCCACTCCTGGGTTCAAGGACTGCGAGGGCCTCTGATGATTGCGCGGGAATGACATCAATGCTCGGGCTTGTATCAAATACATCCCCCGCCGCGGTCGATATCCGCAGTGAGAGTGATGATCGCCCGAGATTTTTGATGGGGAGAGCGAACGATGTGTCTGACGCGGTCAGCCTTGTCAATGGAGACCAATTTCCCTGACCATCAGAATGGATTGAAAGGGTAAGCTCTTCATCTTCACTGATCATTCTACTCTGCCAGCGAACAAGCAGGGTATCTGTCTCCCAGACGGCACGGGGCCAGTGTGATATAAACCAGAGTTGTCTTGGACCGGTACTCATGACGCGGATTCCTGCGCTGCTTCGGACAATTTCTGTTTCGCTTGTGCGAAGTTGGAAATGAAATCTGGAGCAGCCGATATCGTCTGCCCGAACAGAGAAACTCCCACTCTTTCCAGCGAAGACGGCCAACTGTCGTACGTCCACCGCACCAGTATCACAGATGGCTGAAAGGATGATGGAATCTGTCGGCGATGAGAGATTCGCTGTCCACATCAGCTGAAGGGTGTCGTCCATTCCCACAACCGCTTCTTCGAGAAATGACGTCAATGTCAAATCATCTGTCGAAGGCGCCTGTGGAGGTTCTTCTTTACAGGCTGCACATCCCAGGAGAAGTCCCAGGGCAATCACCCGTGTGAGTTTGCTGCGCAGCGTTGTACATACTGATTTCAGGATCAATCCCGTACTCCACCTCTGATATTCAGTAACACTTCCGTACGGTCAACAGACACATGGCTGCGCATTTTATTCCCCGGTACCATGAGCGACCAACACCAACATTTTCCACATTCGATCGTGTCACCACGTCGGAAGCCTCGCTCACGGCAATACTACCAGATTCGCAGGCGATTGTCAACGCTGCAGAAACCACAACGCCCCGGACAGAATCCGGGGCGCTGGTGCAATAACAGTAGACTGCATTTTCCTTTCTTCAATCTGCAATTTGAAATCTGCAATCCTCCTAGTCCATGATCTTCCTGAGAAATGCAGGGCGGTCGGGGTTGGATTTCTCGATGCGATGGCTGCCGACATCCTCATCTCCTTCCTCATACGTCGATGCGAGGGAGAGTCCCTTGCGGATGAACGCGGGTTCGTCGAGCTCGCGGATCTCGTTGATGCCGGTCGGAATGTGCGCAGTGCGCTGCGGCGGTGCCTGGCGCTGCGTCTGCGAGGCGGCCGGACGACGGGCGCCCGCATGGCGCTTGTTGAAGCCGGTGGCGATGACGGTCACCATGAGCCTGTTCTCGAGCTCGGGGTCGATCACGGAACCGAAGATGACGTTGGCTTCTTCGCCGGCAGCTTCGGTGATGATGGAGACGGCCTCGTCGATCTCGACCAGCGACATGTCGGCGCCACCGGTAATGTTGACCAGCACGCCCTGCGCGCCGCCGATGGACACGCCGTCGAGCAGGGGACTGCTGATGGCGTTGTGCGCGGCTTCCACTGCGCGGTTGTCGCCCTCGGCGATGCCGCTGCCCATGAGCGCGTCACCCATATCGCGCATGATGGTGCGAACATCGGCGAAGTCCACGTTGACCAGGCCGGGAACGGCGATGATTTCCGCGATACCACGCGTCGCATTGTAAAGAACTTCGTTCGCCAGCTGGAAGGCCTCGGACAGGGCCGTGCCCTTGTCCACCAGCGACAACAACTTCTGGTTGGGGATGACAATCAGCGTGTCGACATGCTTGCGCAGCTCCTCGATACCCTCTTCGGCCTGCGCCATGCGACGCTTGCCCTCGAAGTGGAAGGGCTTGGTCACGATGCCGACGACCAGGGCACCCGTGCCCTTCGCGAGGTTGGCAACGACGGGGGAACCGCCCGTGCCGGTGCCGCCGCCCATACCGGCGGTGACGAAGACCATGTCGCTGCCGGAAAGCACGGACGCGATTTCCTCCTTGTCTTCCTCGACCGCGCGATAGCCGACCGACGGATCCGCACCCGCACCGAGTCCGCGGGTCAGGTTCTTGCCCGCCTGGATGCAGTATTGCGATCCGCTGCGATCCAGCGCCTGCGCGTCGGTATTGATGGCGATGAACTCGACGTTGTCGAGTCCGCGGTTGATCATGTCCTCCACCGCATTGCCGCCTCCGCCGCCGACACCGACGACGCGGATCTTCGCCCGACTGTCATTGGTGTTGTCGTATAATATAGCCATAAGGCCCTCCTCGAAATGTGGGTGATGAGTTAATCTGTATGGTTTTCACTGTTTCAGAGTGTTCGCGTTTTATAATTCGTTGAACCAGTCGATGATTTTCTTTACAATGTTGGGTTTGCCTTCACCGCTGAGTCCGGCTTCGAAATTGGTAGAACCGATGCTCTTCATGCCGTGCAGCACAAGACCGACGCAGGTGCTGTACATGGGATTCTCCACCTCGTTGACGAAGCCGCCGCTGAAGCCGGATGGGATACCGATCTTGACCGGCATGCCCAGCACTTCCCGTGCCAGCGCCGCGGTGCCCTTGACCAGGGAACCGCCACCGGTGAGGATGACGCCGCTGTGCAGATGCTTCGAGTATCCCGAACGCTTGATTTCCAATGCGACGATTTCGAGTACTTCTTCGATACGCGGCTGTATGATCTGGCAGAGCAGGCTGCGGCTGATCTGCATCTCGTCACGGCTCCCGAGCCGCGGCAGCATGATGGGCGTGTCGTCGACGATCTCGGAGAGGAATGCGTAGCCGTGCTCACGCTTGAGGCGCTCTGCCTGCTCATTGAGAATCCCGAGGCCCTTGCGGATGTCCTCCGTCACCTTCTTTCCCGCAATGGCGAGAACCGCGGAATGCCGGATGGTCCGCTCTTCGAAAATCGCGATGTCCGTCGTGCCGCCGCCGATGTCGACGAGCACGATGCCGACTTCCTTCTCCTCTTCGCTCATCACGGAATTGGCGGAGGCCAGCGGCTCGAGTACGAGGTCGTTGACCTCGAGTCCGGCGCGCTCGACGCACTTGTATATGTTCTGCACCGCGGTGATACCACCGGTGATGATGTGCACGTTGGCTTCCATGCGCACGCCGGCCATGCCCACGGGATCGTATATGCCGTCCTGTCCGTCGACGATGAATTCCTGGGGAATGACATGAATGATGCGCCGATCGGATGGCAGCGCCACGCGCTTGGTGTCCTGCAGCAGACGCTCGACGTCCTTGCGCGTGATTTCGTTTTCGGGGTTGCTGATGGCGATCACGCCGCGGCTCTGGAAGCTCTGGATGTGGTCGCCCGCGATACCGACGTTGACTGCGCGCACCTTGATGCCCGACTGCCGTTCGGCATCCATGACGGCGGACTGAATGGCGCGCACGGTCTTGTCGATATGTGTGACCGTGCCGCGGGCCATGCCCTCATTTTCCGCTTTTCCGATGCCGAGAATGTTGATGCGATCATCCGCGTCTTTCGCGGCGATCATGGCGCAGACTTTCGTCGTGCCGATGTCAAGTCCGACAACGATGTTTTCTGCGATTCCGGCGTCCTGGTAACGTGTTTTCATATGCGGTGCTTCAGCGTGTATGCAGATTATTCTTGAACGTGTGATGTGTCTGTCAGCGCGGCGAGGTCGTCGCGCGGCAGTTCGGGTGCGGAAGAAGTTTCACGCCAGCGCGTGACGACCTGCCCCTTCCAGCGAAGGTCGACGTATTCGAGGGACGTCGGGTCGTATTTCATGGCGACGTTTTCCCAGAACGCGGCGAAGGAACGGAGCTTGTCCTCTCTCCGCTGCGTGGATCCGAAGATCACGGGAACGCCACCTTCCATGGTGTACAAGAGCAGATCCCGACGCTGCTCCAGGTTCACTTCCGAAAACAGGTCGAGCAGCGACGGATCGATGGCGGCCGCGGATTTGAGTACCTGGAGGGCTTTCTGCACGTGCGGATTCCTGATGCGGACGCCCGGCTCCAGTTCCTGCACGCTGGATGTCCCGGTCAGCACCGGGAGGTCGTGCACAGCGGCCGATGACATCGCGGGAAGCACGTAACCGTCTTCGTCTACCAACCAGTCCCGTGTCTGCACGTTGAGCAGCAATGCGATCGGGGTGCGTTCGGTGACGTCGATGCGCAGCGTCCGTGGCGGATCTCGCTGCACGCTGACATTCTTTATAAAGGGATTGTCCAGCACCGCACGACGTATGGTGAGCAGGTCCAGTTCGGCCAGGGCCGAAGTGTCCGTCAGTCCCGCTGCCGTGCGAATCTGCTCCGTCGTGGTGATGCGCAGCCCCGAGACCTCCAGGTCCACCCCCACGACGCCCTGCCGCCACTCGGCGGCGATGACGGCGAGTCCCGCAATGCCGGCGAGCACGAAGAACGTGACGACGCCGACGGAGCGGAAGCGCGTGGGTTTGACCGATTTCTTTCGTCTCATGAGGTCGCAGGTCCTTCCAGTGATGCGATAACGTCATCGGGGAATCCGATGAGCTGAATTTCCGGTTCGAGTTCCACGCCGGTGCGGTCGTAGACCACCCGGCGGACATGATTGATGGCGTCAACAACGTCCATTGCTCTGGCACCTGCGTCGTTGACGATGAAATTCGCGTGCTGCACGGAGATCACGGCGCCGCCGAAACGCGTGCCCTTCAGTCCACACTGCTCTATCAGCTTTGCCGCGTACCCGCCCTCCGGATTCTTGAAAATGCTTCCCGCGTTGGGATGCTGCACGGGCTGCGCGGCGTTGCGCTTGA
>JAVVFP010000258.1:0-4801 GCA_032250495.1 Bacteroidota bacterium
AGAAGGAGTTTCATGTATGCTCCGGGCGATCTCCGCCCTTCATCACGGTTCTGATATACGCGGCATGCGTGCGCAGCTGCTTCTGTTCGACGATCAGCTCGAGCACAGCAAAAATACCAACGAGATAAAGCGCTTCCAAAAGAAACTGCACGATGGCACCCATGCCGAGCTGCCCGGGAGGGAAGGCCAGGAAGATGCCCGTGGCCAGCGCAGCGAAAATGACGGGCAGGACAAACACGTGCAGCCAGCGCACGGACACTTCCCTGCGCACGATGAACAATGCGCCGAAGACGCCGATCATGTAATTGATCACGATGGCAAGCGCGGCGCCACTGATACCCATCCAGAGCACCAGCACGTACATGGCCGGCAGGAAGATCACGAGCTGGCCGATGCGCACGCGCACGATGGCTTCCGGCTTCCCCTTCGCGTAGAGCAGCTGTTTCATGTTTTCGAACATCGGACTGAGCAGTGCGCCCGCGGCCAGTATGCGCAGCACGGGAACGGCATCGAGCCATTGTTCGCCGATGATGCGGATGAAGCTCTCCGGCAGCACGCCGAAAACGAGGACGAAGGGCATGAGGACGCGGACGAGAAAATAGAGCACGAGGCTGAAGGCGCGCGAAAGCCGTTCCCCGTCGTGCTGCACTTTCGCATAGGTCGGCAGTGCGACCGTCACCACGGCCGGGGCCACGGTCTGCGGCGCCATTTCCCAGTATTTGAGCGCCCGCCCGTAGCTGCCCTGCAGATTGGTGCCGAGCAGGTGCTGCGTGACCAGCGTTCCGTAGCGTACGAAGATCACCTCCATGCCCCGCGAAAAGATCAGTTTCCAGCCCATGGAGAGAAACCAGCGCACGGTCGCGGGATTCCACCGCAGTCCGACGGGATAGTGACTTATCACGCTCATCCCGATGAAGGACACCACGAAAGTGGACGAGTAGCCGAGCACCATGCCCCAGGCACCCCAGCCGTTGACGACCAGCGCGTACGAGACCAGCGGAAAGGCGAGGACGGACAGCAGGTTGATGCGGGCGATTTTCTTGTACTCGAGCTGCTTTTCGAGGTAGGAGGAAAACAGTATGGTGAAAAGGTTCAGCGTGCTGAAGGCCGCGAGTACGAGGAAGGCCTGTATCATCAGCGTCGTGATCTCGAAAAACGTCAGCACCCAGGCGACAATCCCTGTCGCCAGCAGCATCAGCGCCGCCAGTATCAGCGTGAGCACGAAGGCGGTGGAATAGAGGTCCTCCCGCTTCTCGTCCGCCTGTATCACGGAAATATTGAAGGAAACAGCCGCGAGGATGAAGAGCGTGTCGACGACGGCCAGACCGAACATGTACACGCCGTTTTCATCCGGCATGAGGATGCGGTCGCGAAAAATGCCGAAGACGAAGCCCACCGCCATCGCGATGTAGTTGAGCCCGCTCGTCCACAGCGTGCTGACGATGGCCTTGCGCCCGATGTTCATGGACGCGCTTCCCGCGAAGCGAGAATCTCCCGGTACACGCCGATCACACGTTCCGCGTAGCGGTCCCAGGTGAATTGCTGGATGTACGCGGCCGCCGTCATTCCCATCTGCGCGGCGTCGGCGCGGTTGTCGTACATCCACTGCAGTTTTTCCATGATGGCCTCGACGCTGCGGATGGGAATCACGAAGCCGTCAACACCGTCACGTGCGACGCTGCCGGTATTCTCCGAGACGATCACCGGCCGTCCGCAGGCCATGGCTTCGTAGGTGACCAGCGCAGAACCTTCCTGCAGGGATGGCAGGATGAACACCGAGGCCTGCGCGTACTCCTCCTTCAGCGCCTCGTGCCGCACATGTCCCCGCAGGGTGATGCGGTCTGCATGTTTCCGCAGGAGTGGTTGTATCATTTCCTCGACCGTTCCGATGAATACCAGTTCGGCACCCGGCAGCGCGAGGCGCTCCCAGGCCTCGAGCAGGTAATGGACGCCTTTCTGTATGCCGATGTTCCCGACGAAGAGCACGCGGAACACGTCATCCTTCTTTTCACCCACGGAAAACGCCTCGGGGTTGAAGCCGTAGGGGATGACCCGCAACTTCTCGTCGCTGATGCCGTTTTCGATGAACGTGCGGTAGACGAACTGTGATGGGATGATCACGCGGTCCGCTTCCTCGATCTCCCGCAGTCCCTTCTCGATTATCTGCGGATGTGCGCACTCACTTTCCATACCCTGTCGTGCGAATTCTTCACTGAGGATGCTGCGCTGGAATGCCGGATGCGTCGAACCGCGTTCGATCACAATGCCGGCGCCGTGTTTTCGTGCGAAAGGGATGGAGGCGAGGGCGTAATTGCCCCAGGCGTGGAAAATGTCACAGGGAGGAATGTGGCGACGTGCGAGGGCATCGAACAGGTTGTCCTTCACCCATGAGTAGTACCCCGCGCGGCGCAGCGCCGGGACTCTGCGCACCAGTTCCCCGAGGTATTCGGGCGCGGGTATCGCGTGCCAGCGACGTGCGGCGAAGCGCTTGCGGACATACCAGCTCTTCGTCGTGATGATGCGCTCGAGATGCCCGCGCTTGTCAAGTTGTTCGGCGAGCTCTATCGCGTGGAAGCGCCCGCCGACGGAGATGACGACGTTCACGCTGTTTGCTTATCTCCATTGTCCTGTGCTGCGGCGCCTTTCCCCGCCCGCATCCGCTTGCGGATGTACAGTACCAGGTAGACGAGCAGCACGATGGCCAGCAGGTAATTGGTGACGGTCGTTACGATGAGGCCGGCTTCGTAGCTCTCCGGCTCGAAGTGCATTTCCAGGCGGTGCGTACCCGCGGGTACGACGACCGCCCGCAGCGCGTAATCCGTGCGCAATATGTCGATTTCCTCCCCGTCGAGCGTCGCTGTCCATCCGCTGGGATAGTAAATTTCGCTCAGCTTGAGTATCGCCGTCTCCGGGGTTTCGAGGTCGTAGGCGAGGCTGTTGATGCCGAAATGCACCAGTTCCGCCTTCGCGCCGGCGAGCACGCTGTCGGCCACCTGCGGCACCGGCATCGGAGGCTCCTCGCTCAGGTACGCGACGCGGTCCGGCCTGTACCCCTGCGGCGCGGATATTTTCTCGAACAGCTTTTCATCGTCCGGGAATACCTCGTAGCGGCCGACGAAGAACGCACGGTCGAGGTTGAAGAGGTTTTCATACACTACTTCCTGCTGACCGAAGAATACGGGTTTGAGCCAGGGGGACTGCACCTGCCACTCCTGCGCGTTCGGGGCGACGAGGTACTTGGTGTTCAGCATGCTGAGCATGGCCCAGTTCACGGCGTCGAGATGCTGTCCCCCCTGGAAGGTGAACTGGTTGTACATCGTGTTGCGGATGTCATCGAAGAGCTTCAGTTTGGCGGGGTGATAGCCCGCGACGCTCTGTATGCCGAAGGCGACATACCAGTTGTTGTCGTTGTGGTTGGCCGCGGGCAGTATGCGATACAGCGTCGTATCCTTTTCAAGAAAATCCACGACGTCGGTTTTCGCGAGCGACTGCTCCTGCTGCCGCAGGGGCACCATGTGCATGGGCTTGTAGTCCG
This sequence comes from Bacteroidota bacterium, assembly GCA_032250495.1. GTDB lineage: Bacteria > Bacteroidota > Ignavibacteria > SZUA-365 > SZUA-365 > BM516. Next base: position 3,536 of record JAVVFP010000258.1, read on the forward strand.
CGATCCACCAGTCGATGACCAGCAGCAGAAGCAGGGCCGCCTGCAGTCCCATCAGTGCGAGCTTCCCACGCACGAAGGCGAAGAGCGCACCGCCCGCGAGCGCCATGAACAGCAGTGCGAGCAGCGCGTCGTTGACGGCCATGTCGTAAATGGCATCCCGCGTGAGCGACTGGTACTGCGGATCCAGCTGCCGCAGCTGTCCCGCCTGCGCAGCCTGCTCGACCTGCTGCATGCCCTGGTAGACCTGCGGGTGATTGGCCTGCATCTCGTTGGCGATCATGGTCTTGAATCCGCCTTCCGAGGCGAGAAGCAGCAGCACGAGCACCCCGGCCACGGCCACGGGCACCCAGATGACCTTTGCAAGTCGCCTGGCCTCCCCGCCGCCTTCCGCCTTCTTCCGTTCCCGCACCAGGCGCACGATTTCCGTGAGCCCCACGCCCGCGAGCATGCTCATGCAAAGTCCCTCGAGGAAAAGTATCATCGACGGAATGCGGAAATTATTGAAGAATGGCAGGTTGTTGAACAGCAGATCGTAAAGCACGCTGAAATTCCGCCCGAAGGACACGAGCAGGGCGAAGAGTCCCAGCGCAATCCAGAGGTGCACGAAACGGTCCTTCGGCCGCAGCAGTATGCCGAGCAGGGCAAAAAAGCTGACTACCACACCGAGATAGATCGGTGACTCGGTGAAAGGCATGCTGCCCCAGTAAGTCGGCGTGCCGTAGCCGACGAAAGAAGGCACGAAAAAAGTCATCACTTCGATAGGGGAGAAAGACCAGTTGGTCGCATAGTCATAGTCGAGCCCCCCGCCCGCCGCGGTATGGCCGGAACCGCCGGAACCCGCACCGCGGATGGAAAAGTCCTTGTACTCCCAGGTAGCGAAATAAGGGCCGGACAGCATGAGGAAGGCGAACAGCGCCGCGCCGACGGCGAGCAGCGACACCAGGGCCACGTCCTTGAACTTCGCCCCGGCATACCACTTGTACATCACGTAGAAGGCCACCGCCATCAGGCTGTAGACCACCATCTGCACATGACCGGAATTGAAGGTGAAGTGCAGCGCGGCGATCAGCAGGGCCACGCGGAGGATGCTGCGCTTTTCGAACAGCATGTCCACCAGCAGCAGTATCGCAGGAAGCCAGGCGAAAACCGTGATCTTGGTGTTGTGTCCCGCCATGATCCAGTTGAGCGAGTACAGGGAAAAGACGACGGACACCGCGACGAGAAAAGCCACCCAGGGCTCAAAATTCTTCCGCACGCCAAGAAAAT
>JAVVFP010000259.1:0-4768 GCA_032250495.1 Bacteroidota bacterium
GGAACTGCTCTCCGCGGGACTTCTTCGCGAAGTTCGGTCGTCCGATGTAACCGGTCACCGTGATCAGGTCCGTTTCCTCGCGCAGGGCGAGCAGCGAATCGGCGACACGGTCGCCGAACAGGTAGGCGATGCGGTCCTGCAGTTCCGCGGGCGCGGCGTCGTATATCGTGCTGCCGTCCGATATCAGCGTGAAGCGCACGTCCGGGTACGAGAGTACGAAGCGCTGCACCGAGTCGGTGATATGCCTGTACTCGGTGGCATTGGACTTGAGGAACTGGCGCCGGGCGGGGGTGTTGTAAAAGAGATTCTTCACGCTGATGGACGTCCCTACCGGACCTTCCACCCTGTCGGATTCCTCCACCGCGCCGCTTTCGATGCGCAGCAGCGTGGCGACGTCCTGCGCCTCCGTGCGCGTGCGCAGTTCCACTTTCGCCACCGACGCGATCGACGGCAGCGCCTCGCCGCGGAAGCCGAAGGTCATGATGCGCTCGAGATCGTCGAGTGAACGGATCTTGCTGGTCGCATGCCTTTCGATGGCCATGCGTGCATCCTCCTCCGTCATACCGTGTCCATCGTCAATCACCTGTATCAGCGTCTTGCCCGCGCCGGTGATATTCACAGTCACATGCGATGCGCCCGCATCGATGGCGTTCTCCACCAGTTCCTTGACCACGGAGTCGGGGCGCTGGACGACTTCGCCTGCGGCGATCTGGTTGGCGAGATGCTGCGGAAGAATCTGTATCGATGATGTCGGGACAACGGATGCCATGAAGCTCAGGAAAAATTGATGTAAATGAGATACGCGAGAATGAAGACCAGGATCAGCACGATCAGCGGTTTGTGGCCGCCGCGACGCGTGTTCCGCTCGAATTGAATGCGGCGGCGACGACGCGCCTGCTCGTCCTTTTTCGGGTCGTAGTAGCGCGGCGTGTAGTCAAAGGACTTGTGCTGCGGCTTGCGCATGAACATGGGATACCTCCGCGACTATTCCGGGACTTCCTCTTCCACCGTGTGTTCGTTCTCGGTGCGCAGCGCACCGAACAGTGCCTGCACGAAGGCTTCGTTGTCGAACACCTGCAGGTCGTCGATCTGCTCGCCGACACCGATGTACTTGACCGGGATGGCCAGTTCGCTGGATATGCCGATGACCACGCCGCCCTTGGCCGTGCCGTCGAGCTTGGTCACCGCCAGTCCCGTCACGTCCACCGCCGCACCGAACTGCCTGGCCTGCTGTATGGCGTTCTGTCCCGTCGTGGCGTCGAGGACCAGCAGCACTTCGTGCGGCGCATCCGGCATGAGCTTGGACATGACGCGCTTTATCTTCTTGAGTTCTTCCATGAGGTTGGACTTCGTGTGCAGTCGTCCCGCGGTGTCGATGATGACCACGTCGGCCTTGCGGGAGAGCGCGCTCTGCAGCGTGTCGTAGGCCACGGCGGCGGGATCGGAACCGTGCTTCTGCTGTATGATGTCGACGTCCGCCCGCTGCGCCCATACCTCGAGCTGCTCGTTCGCCGCGGCGCGGAAGGTGTCGGCCGCGCCGATGATGACATTTTTCCCCGCACTGCGGTAATTGTAGGCCAGCTTGCCGATGGTGGTGGTCTTGCCCACGCCGTTGACGCCGACGACCATGATGACATAGGGTGAAATGCCGGCGGGAATTTCGATGGCCGCGCCGTCTGTGCGAAGCTCATGACGTTCGAACAGGGAGGCGATTTCCTCCCGCAGCAGGCGATGCAGTTCGCCGGCGTCCTCGAAACGCTCGCGGCGCACGCGTTCGCGCAGGTTGTCGATGATGCGCGCGGTGGTGGCCACGCCGACGTCGCCGAGAATCAGGATCTCCTCGATTTCCTCGAGCAGTTCCTCGTCGATCTTGCGCTTGGCCCTGATGACACGCGTCACCTTGTTCATGACGGAATCGCGCGTCTTTGCGAGTCCCTCTTTGAGGCGGTTGAATTTCAGTTTGTCGAGAAAGCCCATGGTATTCGTGTATTCCGTTGCTTGCGGTGGAATGAAAGGGGATCAGCGCTTCTTCCCGTGCCTGCGCAGCAGGTCGCGGTAGCGCTCCCCGTATTTATACAGCGAGACGACGATAAGTGCAACACTGAGGACGATCAGCACCTCCTGCACCGTGTTGCGTCCCCCGTCGTGAAAGATGGTAGCGAGCAGGGTCAGGCCGATGGCGACCACCGTGGCCTTGCCCAGCATGTTGCTCTGTACCAGTATGCCGGTGCGCTGCCTCAGGTGCATGCCGCCGATGAAGATGATCACGTCGCGAAGGACGACCAGGACGACGAACCACAGCGGGAGCAGTTCGAGGATGACCATCGCGAGTACCGCGACGGTGATGAACAGCTTGTCGGCCAGGGGATCGATGATGCGGCCGAGTTTGCTTTCGCCCTCGAATTTGCGCGCAATCCAGCCGTCGAGCAGGTCGGTGCCGTAGGCGATCATGCAGATGGCGCCGAGCCAGAGCTGGTTGGCGTAGGTGTTTTCGAGCAGCATCACGAAGGGTATCACGAGGAGAACACGCAGGAAACTGAGCATGTTCGAGGGCGTCCAGATTCTGTCGGACGGTGTGGACTTCGCCTTTCCGGCGCGCTTTTTCTGTTGCTTGGCCATGGTATTACCGAATGATGGCGAATTTTGCGAGAACGGGATCGACCTCTTCACCTGCACTGTTGCTCCCCGCCGCGCGGTAGACGTACACGCCCGAAGGGACGAGGCGTCCATGCTCGTCGCGCAGGTCCCACTCCACCCCGCCGTTGCCATCGTCCTCCGCGACCTCGGCGACGAAGAGTCCCGACAGCGTGTAGATGCGTATGGTCGCCCGGGGAGTCAGGTTGGCGAAGGTGATGAATTGCTGCGCGTGCTCGGGCTTCAGGGGATTCGGGTAGACGAAGACGTCGTCGAGGGACTGGCGGTTGAGAATCACGCCGGCGGTGCTTCCCGGACCGTCGCCGATCACGGCGCCGGAGGCGCAGCGCACGTTGCGCACCTTGAGCACGTATTCCCTTCCCAGGGCGCCGATGGCATTGCCCTCGCCGATCTGCAGCGTCACATGCCGCGCATCGGAGACGTCGATTTCGGCGGACTGTGCGAAGCCCACGGGCTGGAATTCGTAGTTGTCCGCCACCGCGGCCGTCGCCGGATCCACCTCCTGGTTGAACCAGACGTCGAAGCTGCGCGGGGGACGGTAGTCCACACGCGCGATATAACACTCGTTCAGCACGGGATTGACCACGTCGAACGGTCCGTGACCGCCGTCGACGAAGGGAATGCCCTCCGCGTCGCGAAGTCCGCGAATCTCGAGACCGTACCTGCCGTCTGCGAGTGAACCGAAACTGAGCAGCAGTGCGCGCTGGTCGAGCAGCGCGACGCTCTCCGCTTCCCGGCTGCCGTTGAGCAGGAAGCGCTGCGGCGAGGGCAGCACGCTGCCCATGTCCTGCGACACTTCGAGGCGCAGCTGACCCTCGTCGACGTATCGTATGCTATCCACCGTGGGAGTCGCGTGGGGACGCAGGACGCGGCTGAAGACGCGGGGACTCTCCTGCGGATCCTTCGCCGGATCGACGGCCGTGACGGCGTACAGGTATTCCTTCCCCGCTTCGAGGGAGGGATCGGTCGCACCGGTCACGCCGTTGAAGCTGCCCATCAGCTCCATCGTGCCGGGTGAGGATCCGCGATACAGACGATACTGCGGGGGATGAGAGGGAGCCGCGACCCAGGCGATGCGCACGGTGGAGGCGTCCTGATATGTCGCCGTCACCTCGCGCGGGGGATCGGGTCCGCGGTACGGCAGGTCCCGTTCGAAAAAGATCACGCTGTCCGGCGTGGCCATCGCGAATTCCGCGATGCCGTTCCCGTCGAAATCCGCGATGGTCACCGCGTCGGTGTTGGCCAGCGGATACTGCCAGCTGATCTCGAAACCCTGTCCGTCGGCGCGCTGATCGACCACGTACAGCTCCGGGAAGGTGCTGATCACGAGTTCGAGCGCGGGATCGTCGTCGAGATTGCCCGCGGTGATGCTGTTCTGTATGCGGGTGAAGGAGCCGTATTGCGCACTTTCGGTCACGCCGTGGAACTGCATGCTCCACAGCACGTCCGTCTTGTTGTCCGAACCGATGCGCAGGATGGCGAAATACCAGAACGGGATGACGTCGTCGTCACCGGTGCGAAAGCCGACCGCGATCTCGTCGCGTCCGTCGCCGGTGAAATCTCCCGCGGCGACGAACTCGCTGCCGAGGCGGTACTCGTTCTCGCTGAACCATATCGTGTTCCACGCGCCACCCTCGTATTCCGCGACGAAGAAATCGCCGTCCGCATCCCCGAGCAGAATATCCGGCCGCCCGTTCCCGTTGAAATCCCCGTACGCCGCACGGGGAGCGCTGAAGCTGTTCCGTGGCCCGAAGTCGACGCGCGTGCGGTTAATGATGCGGGCTTCCTCGATCATCTCCGTCCCGTTCCACGTGAATATGCCGAGCGTACTGTCGTCGACCACGGCCAGCACCTCCTGCACCCCGTCGCGGTCCACGTCCGCGATGTCGACGGACCAGAAGTCGCCGTCCGTCGTGTCGGACCAGACCTTCCGTGCGGGAAATGCGCCGTCCTCCCCCGCGTAGAGAAAGCCGTTGCGCACGAAGGACGTCAGCAGTTCGGGATTGCCGTCCCCGTCGACATCCCCGATGCCCCGGGGGAATTCCTTGTCCTGCGCCCCGTCGTCGACACGTGAAAAACCGCGTCCATTGAACTCCCAGGCGGTGAATGCGTT
>JAVVFP010000260.1:0-4739 GCA_032250495.1 Bacteroidota bacterium
ACTGTGCCCGTCCTGATGCGCATGCCCACTTTCCTGCGCGTGCTCTTCTCCCACCTGCAGCAGGGTGTGTCCGTCGCTGAGGCGAAGCACTGCTGCCTCCGCGTTCGCGTTCGCGACGAGCTTCTCCCCCCAGAACTCGAGTCCCGCGCCCATGAACACGATCAGCGCCGCACGGCCGGCGTCACGAAGCTGGCGGGGACGCAATTCGAAGGAATGCGGACTGGCGTTGCGGGGGACGAGTACTTCCACGCGGACGGCGTCGCCGCCGATGCTGCGCACCCAGTCGCCGAGGGGTGCGATGCTTGTCAGCACCACGGGACGGTCGTCCGCTTCCCGGGAACGATCACATGCCGTGATCAGGAGCAGCAGGATGACCGTGGCGGGGACGAGCGGGAAGGAGAATCGATGAGTGCGCATGCTGCGGATACCTGTGTTTCGATCATGCAAAATACGCCGGGTCCCGCACAAAGTGAAATCTGGCCCGCCGTCGTCACATCGCTTTCATTTTCGCGTCAAGGGCTGTATTTTTTACCCTGTTCAGATCCTGTTGCCCCAAATAATCCGAGGACATTGATCATGAGAGATCGTACTGCTCCCGCCGTCGCCCGCAGAAGCATCATGGCCGCCATGATATTACTCGTCATGTGCGCATTCACGCTGCAGGCACAGACGTGGACCTGGAAGAATCCCTCGCCGCACGGCGTGACCAACAACAGCATCCAGCGTCCGGAGGCGGACCATATCATCATCGTCGGCGATCAGGGCCGCATCATCCGTTCGACAGACGACGGTGAGACCTGGGACCTGACCGAGAGCAATACCACGATCTCCTTCCATGATCAAAGCTTCATCGACAGCGAATACGGCTGGGCCTGCGGAGAGGACGGCATCATCTCGCGCAGCACTGACGGCGGCCGCACCTGGCAGCGTCAGAATACCGGGACCAGCAAGCGCGTGTACGCCGTCAACTTCTTCAGCCGCAGCGTGGGCTGGGCCTGCGGCGTCGGCGGACTGATACTCTACACCTCCGACGGCGGCGAGACCTGGATCGACAAGTCCTACGACGAACCGTTTTTCCTGCGCTCGATCTATTTCGACGACGACCGCCGCGGCTGGGCGATGGGCTGGAACGGCCTCATCCTCGAAACCACGAACGGGGGAACGAGTTGGACGAAGAAGGACTTCAATCTCCCGGGCAATCCGGAGTACATCTATTATGTGAACGACAACGTGCGCTTTATCTGCGGCGGCAGCGGACTGATGCTCAAGACCACCAACCGCGGGGAAGACTGGCGCATGATCGAGACGGGCACAGGTGTGACGCTGATCTCCATGTATTTCGTCGGCACCAATGACGGCTGGGCCATCGGCAAGGGCGGCGTGATACTCAAGACCACCGACGCCGGTGAAACCTGGAAAAAAGTCCCTTCCGGCACGAAGAAGGACCTGATGGACGTCTCCTTCAGCGACTACGGAACCGGCGTGGTGCTGGGTGTGGAAGGGACGCTGCTGCGTTCGACCGATTTCGGCGACAGCTGGTACAGCGTTTCGAAGGGTCCCCGCGCGTCCTATTACCAGGTCGAGTTCGTTGGTCGCAGCGGCTGGGCCGTCGGCTTCGACGGCACGGTGCAGTACACGCATGACGACGGGGACAGCTGGAATACCGTCAACGTGCCGGATGCCATCGAACTCAACGACATCGCCATGTTCGACGAACGCCGCGGCGTGGTCGTCGGCTACGGCGGTTTCATTGCGCATACGACGGACGGCGGACTCGGCTGGCTGGTGCTGCAGAAGGACAGGAATTTCAAGATCAACAGTGTCGATGCCGTCGGCGACCTGGCCATTGCCGTGGGTGATGAAGGACATTACTGGCGCTCGCAGGACGGCGGCATGACATGGACCCCGGCGATGATGCCCGCGCAGGTGAACATGCAGGGCGTCGAGCATATCGGCGGCAACTGCTGGCTGGCCGTCGGCAACGGCCGCACGATGTACCGGTCCTGCGACAACGGCATGAAATGGGACAGGATAGACCTGGCAAGCATGGCGGACGCGAACGCGGACCTGCTCGCCATCAGCTTTGTCTCCGATCGCAGCGGCTGGGTGAGCGGCAAGCGCGGCACCATACTGTTCACCGATGACGGCGGACTGACCTGGGGCCGCGGACGCACGAATCTCTTCCTCCCGCTCGCAGACGTGGACTTCGCCGACGAGCTCAACGGGATGGCCGTGGGTCCGGAAGGCACCGTGCTGCTGAGCAACAACGGCGGGCGCACATGGACCAAACTCGACCGTGTCGCCGACGTCGGCCTGATGTCCGTCGAAATGCTCGGGAAAAAACTGCAGTGGGTGGTCGGGCATAATGGCACGATCCTGCGCTGCGACTGGGAATAAGCGCCTGCGATGATTCGTGCGCTGGACCTGACCAAACGTTTCGACGACTTTACCGCCGTCGATCATCTGACGCTGACCGTGGAGCCGGGGGAAATCCTCGGCTTCCTCGGTCCCAACGGTGCGGGGAAAAGCACGACCGTCAAGATGCTGACCGGCATGCTGCAGCCGACACAGGGCACCGCGGAAATCGCGGGGCACGACATTCTCCGGGATCCCATGAAGGTCAAGCAGCGCATCGGCTACATCCCCGAGAGCGGGGCGATGTACGAGAGCCTCACGCCCGCGGAGTATCTCGACTTCGTGGCCAGCCTCTACCATCTCGACCCCGAACTCGCCGAGTCCCGCTTCAACGACCTGCTCGAGGTCTTCGGCATTCTGCACGTGCGCGATCAGCGCATGACGGAGATGTCGAAAGGCATGAAACAGAAAGTGCTGATCTCCTCCGCACTGCTGCATCGTCCGGACGTCCTCTTTCTCGACGAGCCGCTCAACGGACTCGACGCGAACGCAGCGATGGTGGTCAAGGAATTGCTGAAAAAGCTCGCCGCACAGGGAAAGACGATTTTCTTCTGCTCGCATATCCTCGAGGTGGTCGAGCGCATCTGTACGCGCATCGTCATCATAGACAAGGGACAGACCATCATCTCCGGTACCGCGGAGAGCATCACCGCCGACACGGACAGCAGTTCTCTCGAAGACGCCTTCTCGCGCATCACGGGCATCCGTGATGCAGGAGATCTCTCGAACGACTTTCTCGCCGCCCTGGAGCGCGTCTGATGCTCGACGGCCTGCTCGCGAGGCTCGACATCGACGCACGGCAGTTCCGTGCCCTGCTGCGCACCTCGCTGCGTATCGATTTCCGTACCGGACTTTTCGCTTCCTCCCGAAAGAAAAAAACGAAACGCCGCTTCCCGGGGCTCTGGCAGATCCTCGTTTTTTACGGTTTTCTCGGACTCGTCATCGGTTTCCTCATCATCGAATCCGGGGACCTGTTTTTCTCGGGTACATCGATGATGACCATCGTCATGTTCTCGGTTGCGACCTCCATACTCGTCGAATTCCAGTCCATCGTCGTCGCCCCGGAGGACTATCACATCCTCGCCCCCAGGCCGGTCTCGTCGCGGACTTTTTTCGCCTCGCGCATGGCGAACATGCTCGTGTACCTCGGCGTGATCACCGGCGCCATCGGACTCGTGCCGTCGCTCATCTACATGTTTCGCGACGGCTTCCAGCCGCATCTCGGCGTCGCCGCCATGCTGGGCATGCTCGGTGCGGGACTGTTCACGGCGATGGGCATCATTTTCCTCTACATCAACCTCCTCCGCGTCGTTCACCCGAAGAAGCTGCGGCGCATTTTTTCCTACCTGCAGCTGGTGCTCTCGTTCTTCGTCTACGGCAGCGGCATGATATTCTCCTCGCTGTTCAATGCGGGCATGGTCACCGACGTGAACATATCGCATGATGGATGGATGCTGCTGCTGCCGCCGACCTGGTTCTCCAGTCTGCTCACCATTTTTGACGGCAGGGGATTCTGGCTGGAGTTCGCCTCGATACTGCTCGGTGCCGGGGCGACGTTCACTCTGCTGACCTACGCCTACGAAAAGCTCTCGCTTGAATACGCGGCGATGATTGCGCGCCTCGACGAGACGACGGAGGACAGGAAGCCCGCACGTCCTTCGCGCACCATGTCCCTGCCGATGTTCAGCCGCAACGAGGGACGCGCCGCCGCGCGGCTCATTCGCAACCAGTTCAAGTACGATCAGAAATTCCGCATGTCCGTTCTCGCCATCGTTCCCCTGACCATACTCTACCTGATCGCGGGCCTCAGCGGGGGCGGGGGACTGGCCGATCCTTTCGTCGCACCCGCCGAACACGTGGAGAAGGCGAATCTGCTGTATTTCGCAATGGCATTTTTCCCCGTGCTGCTCATGGCCTCGCTCGTGCGCAGTGACGCATGGCAGGCCTCGTGGATCTTCCACGCGACACCGTCGGACAAGGGGAAGATCGTCCTTGCCGTCAAGGACGTACTCGTGGTGTTTTTCATCGTCCCATACCTGCTGGCGCTCGGCGTGGTCTTCATGTTCTATTTCGAGAGCGTTCAGCACGTGCTCCTTCACGTGTTCATCCTCAGCATGCTCTCGCATCTCATCCTGCAGGTCATCGTCATGATCAATCCCTACCTGCCCTTCTCCCGTCCCTCGCGCAAGGGCGAACGCACCGCGGGAATTTTCATCGGCATCATCATCGCGGCCGTGGTCATGACGGCCGTCATCAACGTGCTCGCCCGGCTCATCTATCCCTCCGCCTTCTCGACGGGCATGACGCTGCTGGTGCTGGCCGCG
>JAVVFP010000261.1:0-4737 GCA_032250495.1 Bacteroidota bacterium
CCGCAGTGAAAAGGGCGCCGATGAGGAAGAGCCACCGTTCCTCGAAGCGGGAGGAAAGCATGCGGATCAGTCCCCCCTGCGTGGCCGCGCTGATGATGCCGATGAAACCGAACAGGTAGCCCACCTCCTTGTCGCTGTATCCGAATTCGCGTACAGAGATGAGGGGAAAGGTCGCGTAAATGTTGGCATAGCCGAAGGTGATCAGGAAAAAGAGCAGCAGCAGCATGCCGATGCGCGGACGACGCAGGGCTGCGATCAGCATGCGCAGACTTATTTCCGCAGCGCCGTGTTCCCCGCGACGTTCGGCCGGCAGGGATTCCGGCAGGGCGAATATCGCCGTCAGCAGGGCGAGCGCCGAGAGGAGCGCCGCGGCGAAACCGGGCACCGAGTACCCGTACTCGACGAGCACCCCCCCGATAAAAGGTCCGAATACGAAGCCGAGCCCGAAGGCGGCACCGATCAGTCCCATGCCTTTCGCACGATCCTCCGGTCGCGTGACATCGGAGATGTAGGCCTGTGCGGCGGAAATATTGGCGCCGCCGATGCCACCGAGCAGCCGAGAGAAAAAGAGCATCGGCAGGGAAGCCGCCAGCCCGAAGAGAACGTAGCTAATTACCGTAAGGAGGAGGCCGAGCAGCAGGATGGGGCGGCGCCCGAAGCGGTCGGAAAGACGGCCCCAGACCGGTGTAAAAAGCAGCTGTGCGAAGGAAAACGAGGCGACGAGAAAGCCCACCGTCACGTCGCTCGCCTGAAAGCTGCTCCCGGCATAGGACGGGATGATCGGAATGACGATACCGAAACCGAGCAGGTCGATGAACGTGATCGTGAATATGATGGCGAGGGGCGTCCGTTTCATCGGCACAAAGTATTCAGCGATGGTGCCAAATCCAAGGCAGCACGGTCCCGTCCGGGCCTGCCGCACGTGGGGTCCGACCGCTGCAGGGCATTTTCCCGGTACCGTCGCTCCAACCGGTCGCATCCATGCAACTTGCCGGATTCGCCTCCGTATCACGTGACAGAAGTCAGTAAAATCAGAAATTACCTGTTGCCGGAGGACTACCATGAATGCCATGATAGCTGCAATCGTATGCGCACTCCTGCTGGGCGGTCCAGCAGCACCAATACCGGGGAACCAGGACGGGGGCCTCTCGCCGCAGCAGACCGCGGCCATCCAGGAAAATATCCGCCACAACCTGGAACATCGCATTACGAATATCCGAGCCAATACGCTGCAGCTGCTCATCGATCTGCGCATATCCCATCCGGAGATCGATCTGCGCTTCGCCCAGCTCCCGGTCATGCACATTCTCAAGCAGGATGAGCATGAGGGACTGCGCATCCTCGCCGCTGTCGCCCTCTATCATATCGGCGACCGGCGCGGACGGTATGCCGTGCAGCGCCGCGCGCTCTACGATGAGTCACCACGAGTCGCCCAGCAGTGCACGCGTCTCTTCCACTACTGGGGAAACCGCATGCGTACAGCCAGCAGCTTCGCCACCGCCGGCGGGAGCGGCACCGCCGGCGACAGCGACACGGTGGCGACAGGACCGGCCCCGTCAGCGCAATAAAAATATTTTTTTGATTTTTTTTCGTTCCCGCTGCAACTTCCCGAAACCTCCCCCGTACACGAACGTGAGTCAAACATCAAAAACACGTTTCACGGAGATGATAGAATGAAAGCAACCGTATCCATGCTCGCCCTGGCGCTCGTCCTTTTCGCCGCCCCGCTCGTCAATGCACAGGAAGCCAAACCCCTCAGCGAGAAGCAGCTCGAAATGATCAAGGAAAACGTGCTGGCCAACCTCGACCACACTTCCCTGGAGGTTCGCGCCGCGACGATGCAGCTGCTGATCGACATGAAGGAGACGTATCCTTCTTATGACCTGAGCTACGCAGTCCTTCCTATGATGGAGACCCTGAAAAGCGATTCCAAACCCGAGTTCCGCATCCTCGCTGCGCTCGCCCTCTTTCACCTCGACTCCGATCTTGGACGCTTCGCCGTCGAGCGCCGCGCGAAATATGACGATGACGAACGCGTCGCGCGCCACTGCGCCTCCCTGGTCCGCAACTGGGACAAGGAAAAGGACAAGGACAGCTTCCTCGCGGAAATCGAACGCGAACTCTGATCATTGACATACATCGACTGGAAAACCCCGCTCCGTGCGGGGTTTTTTTATTGTCCGGCCCTTCCGTCACGCAACCTGAAGGTGCCAGCGCCCGTAGGACCTTCGTGCGGGACCGGTTGCATAATCCCGCGAAAGTCCGTACATAGCGAAAAAGGAGGTCCCGGTATGGCATTTTCATCACGAAGAGCTTTCCTGAAAAAAGCGGGTATCGGCACGGCGGCGGCAGTCACGCTCTCCTCGTCCGGCGCGCGGGCGGCCGGCGGATTGCGCGGGGACGAAGAAAAGACAGCGACGAACATCGAGGACGCCCTCGCGTATCCACGGACGGAGTGGTCGATGCCCGGACGCTATCCGGGTACCGTGATCGAAACATATGATGCCGCCGCCGTGAACGACGGCGTCATCGACGCCGTGCGCGCTGCCGCAATGCTGGAAAAATCCATGCGTGCCCTGACCGGCATCGAGGACCTCGCGCAGGCCTGGAGCCGCTTCGTGCAACCCGGCGATCGTATCGGACTGAAAGTCAATCCCGTGGCAGGGAAGCTGCTCTCCACGAGTCCCGCCCTGGTAACCGCCGTCATCGCGCAACTGGAGGCGGCCGGCATCCCGCGCAGGGACATCATGATATGGGACCGGCGGGAGTTCCAGCTGCACGAGGCCGGTTTCACACCCGAGGCCTTCCCCGGCATACGTATCCGCGGCACCGAATGCAAGGATGCCGAGGGCGGCTTCCGTGACGCCAACGGACGCCTGTACAGCGAGGACCGGATTGACAGGGATTGGTACTACTGGGCGGACTGTGAGGACAGCTATGATGAAGAGACACTGCCCTACATGGTCAACGAGGGAAAACATTCCTATTTCAGCAGCATCGTGACCAGGGAAATCGATAAGATCATCAACCTTCCCATACTGAAAAACGCCGGCAGTACCGTCACGCTGTGCATGAAAAACCTCGCCTACGGGGCCGTCACCAACACCGGGCGACTGCACAAGCCGCTGTGGGCGGAAACCTGCGCGCAGGTGCCCTGTTTCCCGCCGCTGCGAGACAAGGTCGTGCTCAATATCGTCGACGGACTCGTGGGCTGCTATCACGGTGGTCCGGGCGCGAATCCGCAGTTCATTCTTCCCTATCACCGTCTCCTCGTCGGCAGCGACCCCGTCGCCGTCGACCGCATCGGACTGTCCATCGTTGAAGCCATGCGCATCGAAAAGAATGTGCAGGAAAAACCGTCTCCCCGCGCACGTGCTTTTCTCGACCTCGCGCAGCACTATCAACTCGGCATCGCCGATCTCAACCGCATTCACCATACACGCATCGATATGTCATGAAATTATTGCTCCCCCTCGTATTCCTGCTGCACAGCTGCAGCCTTTTCGCGGGCGGTCCGCTGGTCACCTCACGCGACCTCCCGGGATGGATCATCGGCGACCCCGATTTTTACAACGCGAAGCAGCTGTACGGCTACATAAACGGCGGCGCCGAGCTCTACCTCGAGTACGGTTTCCGCACTGTCACCGCGCAGCGCTGCACGAAAGCAGAAAACGAGCTGCAGGTGGACGTGTACGAAATGGTATCCGTTGACGCCGCGTTCGGAATGTTTTCCATACTGCGAGGCACATGTGCGGGAACACTGCCCGGAGCGAGATGGAGCTGCGTGCGCCCCGAGCAGGTACTTTTCGCGCACGACAGGTATCTCGTCTCCGTCGTCGCATACGACCGCAGCCGTGAAACACGCGATGCGGTGACACATGTCGCGAAAGCCCTGCTGAAACGGGCGGGGAAAAAGGAATATCAACCGAATGAGCTCTTCCGCAGCGGTCCGCTCTCCCCCGGACTGCAGTCGCTGCGTTTCCTGCGTGGTCCCCTGGCGCTGCAGAGCGCCCTGCCGGAGTGGAGCGACCGCTTCAAGGGTATCGAGCGTTTCGAAATGGAATACAGCCGCTTCGGTGACGGGGCCGCGGAAACGGAGGCCGCCATCATCCGCTTCCGTTCGCGCCGCGACGCCGAGCGCTTTCTCCTCCAGAGCAATATGCCCGCGGCCATGAAGGCAAAAGGGTGGTTCGTTGCGAAGGACGGTGCGTCCGCCATGGTGAAGGACGGGAAAACGGTGTACTATCTCGCGGGTGGACGGGCAGAAAAACTCCGCCCGAGAATCAAGTAAGTTTCCACGGCCGCTGTACGGCACGAGCTCCCCGCGGGGAGCTCGTGCTTTTTCCGAAATGTCTCCCGGCTACTGCAGGCCGCACATGCCGCCCGCGCATGAACCGTAGGACGGCACATCGCAGCTGCCTCCTTCACAGGAGGAGGCGGGAGCGGAACTGCCACCGGTGGCGGCGGAGAAGGAGGAGAACTGCTTCACTGCGGAGCGCGAGGAGCATTCGGGGCACTGTACCAGATCCTGATCCTCGGCGCCCTTGTGAAAAATGTCGAAACGCGCGGAACAATCGCTGCAGCTGTATTCAAAGATTGGCATGGTTCGCACTACCTCGTCTGTTCTTGTGTTGTGTCACCTGCGTCTGCCTCGCTTTCCGCGGCTGGGACGCTTTTTTTCTTCCCCGGGAGCAGCCAGGAAGCGCCGACGAGCGTTCCGTACAGCGTACTCGTGTA
>JAVVFP010000262.1:0-4736 GCA_032250495.1 Bacteroidota bacterium
CACCAGCGAGCGCAAGCTCCGCGCCCATGAGCTGCCATCCTCGAATCCGCGCTTCGATCCGATCTCGTCCTGCTGGCTGCCCTCGACGGTGAGCAGTCCGGGAGTCTGCAGCGAGCGCGGACTGATGTCGCTGCCGTGGCGAATGATGATGGTGGATTCGCGGGTGTTGCCGCGCGAAGCGGGAACGGGGGAAAGGTACTCATACCCGGATGCCGCGGACTGCGAAGCCGCCGCGCACATCACGAGTGCAATCATGAGCAATCTGAACATATGACCTCCTTCGATGACTGGAGTAGTGCGTAATTTTCTGTCGTTGACACGGGGAGCTGCCGCACTCAATGGCCGCAGACGAGCAGCGTGCGCACGGCGGTCGATGCCGCGCCCTGCAGGCGCGCGACATACAGTCCAGGCGGCACGCCGTCTGTTCGCCAGGTCGCCGCGTGCAGTCCAGCCGCGCGCCGGCCCGCGCTGAGCACGGCGACTTCCTCGCCGAGCATATTGTACACGGCGAGGCGTATGGACGCCGCCGCGGGCAGGTGATACAGCAGTGTCGCCTCGTCGTCCGCCGGCTGCGGAAAGACGCTGCGGATCTCCGGGCGCTCCGGTGCGCCGGCGACGGGATCGACGTCCACTGCCGGGTAGCGTTCGATGGGATCGCCCGGTGTGAGCGTGCGTCCTTCAAAGCCGGGATAATCCGTGGGATACCGTATGCAGCGGAACGTCTGATTGTCGCGCAGCGTGGGCGTTCCGCCGATGCTCTCCCCCTGGCGCAGCGGGCCGTCCTGCGTCACCGGGTTGACATAGCGCCAGACTTCCTCGCCGTCCGGGGTCACCTCGAAAAAGATGCCGTAGGGCGCATCGCAGATGAGCGTGTTGCCATTCGGAAGGCGCTGCGCGCCGGACATGCTGCGCGCGAAAAAATCCTCCGGTGTCGGGGCGATGAACTCCCAGAGCGGATCGGCGGGCGCGTACGCTTCCCCGGGGGGCAGGGCGTACTGTCCCAGTGAATCGACGGGTGTCCTGATTTCCACGACACTGGAATAATCTCCGGCGGGACGAAAGATCCCGTTGTCGAATACCAGCATGTTCCCCGCGCCCGGGAGTCCATCCGCAATCCACTGCGCGTCATGCTGCCAGTGGAGCCGGCGCGTATCCTCGTCCCCGGCCTTGTATACCTGGGGATTTCCCCAGCGATAGAGCAGGTCGCCGCCTTTCCCGGCGCGTCCCCCGCTGTGGCCCGCGGCCTCGGCGGTGGTCGTGGAGTGATCGATCACCCAGAGTTCACTGTAATGCCGGACGCTGATGACGATCTGATCGAGTGCCGCGTTGTAGTCGATACTGTTCGCGTGACAGAGATCGGGCGAGCGCACGTCCGTGCCGACACCGCTGTAATTGATATCCACCAGTTCGGGATGCGCGGCCACCACGCCGAAATTATCGCGATTCGCATCGAAATCCTGCACGAGGTGATCCCAGACATGCCATTCCCAGACGATGTCGGCTCCCTCGGGTCCCCGCGGCTGCAGTTCGACGATATGCAGGGCCCAGATGCCTTGTTCGGTCAGCCAGTTCGGCAGGCGGCCCGCCGCGAGGGCCTCTTCCATGCTTTTCTGCTCCCAGGCGATGACGAGGACGTTGCCGTTCGGCAGCACCTCGAAATCATGATGCTGCACGTGCTGCGCGGACACGTACTCATACTGCCACTGCACTTCCCCGTCCCAGTCGATGAACTTGATACGTCCGCCCGTTCCTCCTCCCCAGAACTTCGGATCGGGGACGTACTCCGCGCGGGCGAGCAAACCGTTCTCGAGCAGGTACACCGAGAGGGCAGGTCCCGCCGCGCTCCACCACGAGTGCAGCTGCCGTCCGTTGTTGTCGATAAGGTACGTGGTATTCGAACGCAGCGGCGCGAACAGGACATACCCGTCGCTGACCCCCGCTTCCTTCGTGAAAAGTCCCACCGTCCTCTGCTGTCCCTGCGTCCCATGCGCCAGCAGGAGAAGAGCGATTGTGTACACGACGCCGCGAATATGCATGTTACGAAGTATTCCGTTATACAAACTCCACGCCCCTCGCAAGAACGACACACGGGGAGCAGGCATTGTTCCCCTCGGCGGAAAGCTGTCCGCGTGACCCGCGAAATATGCGCAAATCACGGACAAATTTCCAGATATTCCGATTTCTTTTGCTTGATCTCATGGCCTGCGGCGATGTATATTCCTCCTGAATACCAACATCGAGGTCATCATGAGTATCGCCGGCAAGCTGTTTGGACCGCGATCCAAATATGACAGGTCACTGCCGTACACCTATGTCGCACGCGTTCCCGCGATCGAAGGCGACGAGAGTCTGCACAATGACTATTTCGCGGATACGATCTGCGGCCTGATCGAGTACCTGGACGACAACGACATCGCTCCGGGGGACGTCAGTATTTTCGGACTGTACATGGATCGGGAACTCCCGCTCGACAGGCAGTACTGTCTGGACGAGGAGGGACAATGGCTGAAGCGACCGCACATCTGTCATGCGCTCGAAGAGCATTACAGGGAGTCGCTCGAACTCCAGTTCAAAGGTCATGTCGAGCACGGGGACTGCTCCTACGACGATCGGGTCCGACGCGGCAGCGGTCCCTACTAGGCTGTCTTCGCTCCACCGCGGACGGGAAGCTGTACGCGCCGTCCTCCTTTTCTGCAGGGATTTCCGTTTCGATACATCGACGGGCACGGCCCGCTTCGCATACATCGTCTCAACCCCATGTCCCCCCGACAAAAGGAGTTCCCGCATGAAATCCTTGCTTCCCGCACTTGCCCTTCTCCTGGTGGTCTGCCTGTTCTGCGGCGCGCAGCTCCCTGCGCAGCGGCACGATGCCGCGCCGGCGGATATCCTGCCGCAGCGGCTGCAGCACGCGCCGCCTGCCTCCCTCGACCCGACCGCGGTCACACTCTCACAGTGGAGCGGCGTCGCTTCGCTGCCCGGTGCAAAATGTTATCATGGCGCTGCGTGGTATGACGGCGGCATGTACGTGTTCGGCGGACTCGGCGGCAACCTGCGCTTCGACAAGTCCTGCGTGAAATACGATGCGTCCACCGACAGCTGGACACCCATCGCCGCGCTCGCCGAGAACCGTGCGCTGCCCGTGGTCGAGACCGTCGCCGATAAAATCTACATCATCGGCGGATACAGCAGCACCAATCCCTTCACCGTGCACAGTCCCGTCCTTGAATACGATCCCGCGACGGACAGCTACACCGAGAAAGCGTCGATGTTCATGCCCGTGTTCGGTGCCGGCTCCTTCGTGTACGGGGGAAGGATATGGGTGCTGGGCGGCGGCACGAGCGCATTCGCCACGTCGAGCAATGCCATACAGATTTATGATCCCGCCACGGATTCGTGGACCTTCTCCACCAGCCTGACCCCGTACGCGTCCTGGGCGACGGGCGTGACCCTCGCCGGTGACGTGCCGCTGTATGTCGGCGGTGTTCGCTATGTCAGCGGACGCGGCACCTTCGGTGCCTGGGCGTACAAGGGGAGCATATCCGGAAACGACATCACATGGGAAGAGATCGCGGATTATCCCGGCATGTCCACGATGCGACACGCGGCCGGAAGCGACGGCAGCAAGGCGTACTTCGTCGGCGGTTACAATTCAGCTTCGATGGACAACGGTCCCCCGACGGGTAAGTCCTACTGCTACGATCCCGCAACCGACGCCTGGAGCATCAAGGACGTCAAGCCCACGCCGGTGTATTTCGCCTGTCAGCTCGTCTCGGACGGGAACGGGAAACTCTATATGTCCGGCGGCAACAACGGTCCGCAGACCGTGACCGACGCGGTCGAAGTGCTCGACACCCAGGCGGCGGGCGGTCCGCTCGCGGTGTTCGAGCAGACGGCCTGCGTGGAATGGCTCAAGAACGGGGGGACGACGGCCACGCGCATCACGCTGCGCAACGACGGCAGTGCCCCCCTGGTCTGGAGCGCCGCGGTGTCGGCGGGAGCCGCCTGGCTGACGGTCAACGTCGCCTCGGGCGCCATCGAACCCGGAGAGGCGGCGGACATTCCGATGCTGCTCGGCTCCGCCGTGGGCATCGGCATGCATCAGGGAAGTGTGACCGTGACCACGAATGACCCGCTTAGCGCCTCTGTCGTCCTCGACGTGACCCTGCACGTGCAGGCGGAGGACGTGGACACGGACATGAACGTGCTTCTCGAGGAAGGGACCGGGACCTGGTGCGGCTTCTGTCCCTACGGCGCGGATTCCGTCAAGGCCATGGTGCACGATTACCCGGGACGTGTGATCGCCATCGCCTATCACGGCGGTAGTACCACCGAACCGATGCACACCCCGCACACGGATTTCTGGACGGACGTGGTCGGACTGACGGGTTGGCCGAACGGTTCGGTCAACCGCATCGTGTTCGACGGGGAATCCCGCGCCGCGATGAGCCGCAATGCGTGGCGCGCGAGCATCCTCGAGGTCCTTCACACGCGTCGCAGTCCCATCAGCATCGACGTCAGCGCAAAATCCTACGACCCGGTCTCGAAGCAGGTAGAGATCACGGTAGAGGTGTTCTTCCACCGCGGCTTCGAGCAGCCCCTGCGGCTGAACGTCGCACAGCTGCAGGACCAGATGAATTACACGCAGAGCTTCTATCCTGCGAGCGGCGGCACACAGAAGCTGTTCCCCTATTACCACGATCACGTGCTGCGCCAGGTCATTCCCGGTGACGCGGGTG
>JAVVFP010000263.1:0-4713 GCA_032250495.1 Bacteroidota bacterium
CCTGCAGCGCGCGTGCGTCGTCGTCGTTCAACATGACGTTTCCTCCCAGCGGTTGTCCACCGGAATCGAATCGCTGCATGAAGCAGTCCAGTGCGCCATTGCGGAAATCCTGCCAGGTCACGAGAACGGCGCCATCCTCCATGCTTCCCGCAGCGGGCATCATCGCGTTGTAGCCACCCTCGTTGATCGTAAACACAGCGCCGGCGGGATGTCCGCCGGTATCGAGAATGCGGCCGCGTATCGACTGGCGGCCGTCGCAGCCCTGCTGCCAGGTCACCAGTGCCGTTCCGTCACGGAAATACGCGGCTGCCGGCCGCACCGTTTCGCAGCTGTCGCCCTCGATGACAGTCACGAAATCGAACTGGCCGCGCTGAAAGGGTCGGAGCATCGTGGAACGTATGCGTGTCCCCGTCGCGCTGCGTTCCGACCAGGTACACAGCAATCTTCCCCTCCCGTCGTCCGCCAGGACGGCGTGCCACACATTGCGCATACTGTCGATTCGCAGGTGGCCGAAGGTCGCTTCACCCCCTTCTTCCTGGGCGCGCACTGCTCCGCCGAAGAATAGGACGAGAACGACGGTCATATGAAAGGAGCGAAAACGCATGAAGGAAATATAGCAGGCATTTTGCATTTCCGCTTCCCCCGCGTAATTTTTTGCTTTGCATCGTTGTCAAGTGAAATGAGCACCGTCCTATGCCAGTAAAGAAACGACGTACCACCTCCGGGCGATCGCGCAGCACGCCGGCTTCCGCCGGCGGCGGGATCTCCTCGCTCGTCATTCGCGGCGCCCGCGTGCACAATCTCAAGGACGTCTCGATAGAACTGCCGCATAACCAGCTCATCGTCTTCACGGGCGTGAGCGGTTCGGGCAAATCCAGTCTCGCTTTCGATACCATTTACGCCGAGGGCCAGCGACGCTATGTCGAAAGCCTCTCCGCCTACGCGCGCCAGTTCCTTGAACGCATGGACAAGCCGGACGTCGATTTCATACAGGGGATCGCACCAGCCATCGCCATCGAGCAGAAAACGACGGGCAGAAATCCCCGCTCCACGGTCGGGACGACGACGGAAGTCTACGACTATCTTCGCCTGCTGTATGCGCGTATCGGAAAAACCTTCTGTGTCAACGACGGCGAACGCATACAGCGCGATTCCGTGCGGACGGTCATGGAACGACTCGAGACCCTCCCGGACGGCAGCAAGCTCTACGTGCTGTTTCCCATGCATGCGCACGAAGGGCACAGCATGCAGGAGGAACTCGAGAACCTGCGCAAACAGGGTTTCGTACGCATCGTCATCGGTGATGACATCATCGACCTCGAAGGCGTCGAGACGGTCGACGCAGAAAAAGAGGACGTGATGGTGCTGGTCGACCGCCTGGTCTGGCGTGCGGGGAAGGACAGCGGACGATTTTCCGATTCCCTGCAGACGGCCTTTGTCGAGGGCAACGGATTCGTACGCATCCGCCTGCTCGACAGCGGGGAAGAGTGGTCCTTCAGTGCGCGCTTCGCATGCGGCAGCTGCGGCACGGTGTACACCGAACCTGAACCGCAACTCTTCTCCTTCAACAGTCCCGCGGGCGCCTGTCCGACATGCCAGGGCTTCGGCCGCACGACCGGCATCGATCCAAACCTTGTCGTTCCGAATGAAAACAGGACGCTCGCCGAGAACGCGGTACAGCCGTGGAGCACACCCAAGCACAGCAAGCATCAGCGCGACCTCGAACACGCAGCGCAGCACCACGGGGTCCGGCTCGACGTCCCCTACCGCGAACTCACCGACGAGGAGCGTGCCTTCGTCTGGGAGGGTGCGAAGGGATTCAAGGGCATTCGCGGATTCTTCAAAATGGTGGAATCGAAGAACTACAAGATGCATTACCGCATTCTCATGGCACGCTACCGCGGGTACACCATTTGCGAGACCTGCGGCGGATCCCGGCTGCAGCCGCATGCCCTCGCCGTACGTGTTGCGGAACACAGTCTCGGGAAACTCGTCGGCATGCCCATCGACCGGCTGCACGCTTTTTTCGAGGCGGCGGAATTCACCGCCTTCGAACGCGATGTCGCCGAGCGCATCCTGACCGAGATCCGCAAGCGGCTGCGCATCCTGACGGAGATCGGACTCGGCTACCTGACACTCGATCGACTCTCACACACATTGTCCGGCGGGGAAGCGCAACGCATCAACATCGCGACCTCGCTCGGTTCCGCCCTCGTCGGCGCACTCTACGTCCTTGACGAACCGACGATCGGACTGCATCCGCGGGACAACGGTCGTCTGATCGGCATTCTGCTTTCTCTCCGGGACAGCGGCAACACCGTGCTCGTGGTCGAGCACGATGCGGAGATGATGCAGGTGGCAGACCTGATCGTGGATATCGGACCGCTCGCCGGCGAGCATGGCGGAGAAATCGTCGCGGTCGCGACCATGGCGCAGCTCAAGCGCAACAGGCAGTCCCTCACCGGACAGTATCTCAGCGGCAAGCGCAGCATCCCGGTACCGAAAAAGCGCAGGAAGTCCCGCAACTACTGCACCATTCAGCAGGCGCGACAGAACAATCTCAAAAACATCGATGTGCGCGTTCCCCTCGGCATTTTCACCTGTGTGACCGGAGTCAGCGGTTCGGGAAAAAGTACGCTTGTCCACGATATCCTGTACGGTGGACTGAAAAAGGAACTCGACGGTGCCTACGAGGAGGAGATCGGCAGCTTCTCCGGCTTTGCCGGCAGTAAACGTATCAAGCATGTCGAGATGGTCGACCAGTCTCCCATCGGCCGAACGCCGCGGTCGAATCCCATCACCTACCTGAAAGCCTTCGACGCCATTCGCGACCTGTTCGCCTCCACTCCCGCCGCAAAGCTCCGTGGCTATGCACCCGGCGCCTTCTCCTTCAATGTACCGGGCGGACGCTGCGATGTCTGCGAAGGCGACGGCTCGATCAAGGTGGAAATGCAGTTCATGGCGGACCTGTATCTGGAGTGTGAGTCCTGCAAAGGCACGCGATATAAAAAAGAAATACTTGACATCCGTTATCGCGGGAAGAATATTGTGGATGTCCTCAACATGACCGTGAGCGAGGCGCTGACCTTTTTCGACAGCGTGCCGCGGGTGGTCAACAAGCTGCAGGTTCTCGACGATGTCGGTCTCGGATACATGCGTCTCGGACAGTCCGCGACAACGCTCTCGGGCGGCGAAGCCCAGAGACTGAAACTCGCGCTGCACCTGAGCGCACGCAGCGACGGACATACGCTCTTCATCTTCGATGAACCGACGACGGGACTGCATTTTCACGACGTGAGCAAACTGCTCGCCTGTTTCAACGCGCTTATCGATGCAGGACACAGTGTCCTCATCATAGAGCACAATCTCGATGTGATCAAATGCGCAGACTGGATCATCGACCTCGGTCCCGAAGGCGGGGAAAATGGCGGCAGCCTCGTCGCGGAAGGAACGCCGGAACAGATCGCGGACGTCACCAGCAGCTACACGGGTCGTTTTCTCCGAGACGCGCTCAACAAAGCATGAGCCGGTAACAGCCTTTCACAATGCGAATGACAAGGAGGATACATGACCAACAGGATCAGCTGGTTCGAAATCCCGGTCGAAGGCTTCGACAGGGCCAAAAAATTCTACGAGAAGCTCCTCGCAATCGAAATTGAGGAACAGGAAATCGGCGGCGCGCTGATGGGCTTTCTCGGAGACTGGAGAGACGGTGTCAGCGGGGCAATCGTCAAGCATGAGTGGTATCGACCCTCCCAGGAAGGCGTCCTCATCTATCTCAACGCCGGAGAAGACCTCAATCCGATGCTCACACGCGCCGAGGTGGGTGGCGCTCAGGTTCTGATGCCGAAAACAAAAATTTCCGATGAGGTCGGCTACATGGCCGTGTTCCGTGATCCGGAAGGAAACCGCATCGCCCTGCACTCACCGCAGTAACCCAACAGGTAACATATGCCCTTCGTCGGCGAATTCAGTGCGCTGCTGACTGCCTTTCTCTGGTCGGGAACCTCCATCGTGTTCACCGAGGCGACCACGCGGGTCGGTTCGATACAGGTGAACATCACACGCATGATCATGGCGCTGGTTCTTCTCCTCATCTCCCTTCTTGTGCTCGGGCTGGACCTCGCGCTTTCCTCGAATCAAATCATGAACCTGACGTGGAGCGGCATCGTGGGACTCGTGCTGGGCGACACGTTCCTGTTCCGCGCCTTCAAGGACATCGGTGCCCGGGTGTCCATGCTGGTCATGTCACTCGTTCCCGGTTTCACCGCGATCATGGCATTGCTCTTCCTCGGCGAATCGCTGTCCCTGCAGGCCGTGGCCGGCATGGTCGTCACGATGACCGGGGTGGGCATCGTGGTGCTCGATCGCCGGCCTCCCGCCGCGGGAAAATACCATGTCACCGCGAAAGGACTGCTGTTCGCCCTGCTCGGTGCCTTCGGCCAGGCATCCGGACTGATTTTCGCCAAGCAGGCTTTTCTCGAAGCCCCGATACATGGACTGGTGGCTACCACCGTGCGTATCGGCACGGCGGTGATCATCTTTCTCCCCATGGCGCTGCTGCTGCGCTGGTATCACAATCCTTTCAAGGTTTACGCGCGCGACAAAACCGCTCTCGGCTATACCGCGACCGGGGCCGTTCTCGGTCCCTATCTCGGCATCACGTTCAGCTTCATCGCGATCGCCTACACGGAAGTGGCCGTCGCCACGACA
>JAVVFP010000264.1:0-4707 GCA_032250495.1 Bacteroidota bacterium
CGTGAGATCTTCGCGGTCGTTGAGCCATGCGATCAGGGCGCGCCGGTGCCGGGGATCGAGATTGCTCGAGGGCTCGTCGAGTGCCAGCAGTGGGGGATGCATGGAGAGGACGGTGGCGATCGCGGCGCGGCGGCGTTCGCCGAAGCTCAGGTGCGCGGGATTGAGTGTGGCGGCGTCCTCGAGTCCCACGGCCCGCAGCGCTTCATCCACGCGTGCGGCCTGCTCCGCCAGCGGAACCCCGAGTGCAGCGGGACCGAAAGCGACGTCGTCGCCGACGGTGGGGGAAAAGAGCTGGTCGTCAGGATTCTGAAACACGAGGCCAATGCGCGTGCGCACCGTGGCGGCGGTCGAAGGCGTGAGCGGGATGCCGTCGACGCCCACGCTGCCGGTGAAGGACTGCACGCCGACGAGGACGCGCAGCAGGGTGGATTTCCCTGCGCCGTTGGGACCGATCAGCGCGATACGCTCGCCGCGTGTCATCGTGAAGCTGACGTCCTCCAGGACCGCGCGACCATTGTCGTAGCTGCTCGCGAGCTGCGCGAGATGGAGGAACGGGGATGACGGGGCATGCGGGAGGGGCATTACAGTATCCAGAGCAGTGAGAAGAACACGGTGCTCCCCGCGCAGAGCGCCGTATCGCGCGTCCGCCACTGCAGCGTACGGAGAACCGGGATGCGGCCGGTAAAGGCGCGCGCGGACATCGCGTCGGCCAGCCGCTCACTGCGTCCCACGGCGCGGAGGAGGAAGGTTCCGCCGATGCGGGCGGCGGCGCGGATCCGCGCAGAGCGCGAGAGCGTACCCGAACGGGCACGGAGGCATTCGAGCATGCGGCGGATGTCCTCGCCGAGCAGGACGAGCATGCGCTCCGCCAGCCAGAGCACGGCGGTGACACGCGACGGCAGGCGCAGCGCGGCGAGTGCCGCCACGAACTGCTGCTGCGGGACGCGCAGGGAAAACAGCAGCGAGGCGGCGGCGAGCAGTGTCAGCCGCAGCACGAGTTCCGCCGCCGTCGACAGTCCCCCGCGCGTGAGCGTGAGTCCGGCAAAGGAAAGCAGTTCCGTACCGCTCGCGGCGCGGAAGGCCACGAAGGCGGTGAAAAACAGGAGCATCGGAAGCAGGAGACGGAGGCGGCGCAGCAGCGCTTTCCCCTGTCCTGCGCCCAGTGCTATCGCACCGATCCCCGCGGCGGGCAGCAGCAGCCGCAGGTCCGCGGGAAGCAGAAGCAAGGCGGCGACGGTCAGGACAAGCAGGAACATGGCGGCGCGGGGATCCACGCCGGTTGACGCGCGATGCGCCGGCGATATGGCGGCGGCGGACAGCACTCAGGCGTTTCCCTCCCCGGTCGAGGTCAGATGCAGTCCCCCGTGCTTGACGCCCTTGATGGATATCACGCTGTCCGCGAACGCCGTGATGTCTTTTGCGCGTCCGTGGAGCAGGATGACCTCCAGGCAGTTGTCATGGTCGAGATGTACGTGCGTTGTGCTGATGATCGATCCGTGATGGTCGTGCTGCACCGCGTTGAGCGTTTCGGAAATGGCCGTTTTGTGGTGATCGTAGAGCAGGCTCAGCACGCCCGCGACCACGCGGTCGCTGGCGATGTCCTCCTGCACGAGTTCCCTGCGAATCAGGTCGCGAATCGCTTCCGAACGGTTCGGGTAGCGCTTGCGCTTGATCAGCCGGTCGAATTTGCGGATGAGGTCCTCGGGGAGAGAAACCCCGAAGCGCTGCAGTTTCATGTGACACTCCTGGCTGTTCCCGTAAAAGTAACACACTTGTCTGAAAAAGTAACACCGCCGCGTCGCTGTCCTAGTGAAGCAGCAGCGGGTACTGCGCCGCGCTGTTCCTGCCCGTGAGGGTGATGAAGTACAGTCCGGGAGGATATCCCGCGACGTCGATGTCAACTGTCTGCATGCCTGCGCGGCAGGGAATTTCCCGCGCCGGCCGCAGACTGCGGCCCGTCGCATCGCATACACGCAGCAGCAGCGTTTCCGGGCGCACGTGTGAAAAAGACAGCCGCGCGGTACTTCGCACGGGGTGGGGCGCGACCGTGCGGATATGCAGTCCTCTAGCCGCTGCTGGAACCGTTCCCGTGACGCCGACCGGCGGCACGTACTCGAAGGCGCCGCAGTCCACGCCCCCTTGAAGGGGACGTGCCGCACCGTCGGCTGTATGCCGATATTCCCAGGTCGGCCGCAGGTCCATCCCGTCCGCACTTCCGACCGGCACGCCGGCATCGATCGCGGGGGACGAGGGGAGAAGGCGGTAATCGCGTTGCGCCGCGTCACGGAATCCCGCTGCCGCAATATCACGGAGCGCAAGGTTGGCGGCACTGTCCAGCACGCGCGTTTCGCCGGAGACGGGCGTGGCACGGCCGGCGAAGATATTATTGTAAACATAGACGCTGTCGGCGGGGGAGGAGGGGAGGGTGACGAATCCCCCTGCGCCGCGGGCGGTCACGAAGGTGTTGTTGACCACGAACAGCGTTTTGCGGGGATTGCTGTATCCCTCGTGTCCGAAACCGAGCAGGTTGGAATTGTCCGTGTTCGGTCCGTGATCGAGAACATTGCCGACGACGACGGCCAGTCCCCCGTTCGGAATGTCGATTTCCCTGCTCGTGTTTCCTCCCTCCGCCTCGTCGAAACGGTTGTACAGCAGCCAGGTTTCATGTGCGCGACTCTTGACGTTGTGTCCGATCACCGCATCATGGCTGTAGCAGAAGCGCATCGTGAAACGTCCGACATGGTTGATATACATGTTGTGCGAATACCCGTCGCCGTAGCCGTTGGAGGCGAACACGCAGTATTCGAAAAGGATGTGGCTTTCCGCGTCATTCCCCGTGAGTATGCCCATTTCATTGTGATGGAAGTGGCAGTACCGCAGGGTGAGGTGCCGTCCCTCCTGCCGGATGCCCGCGCCGTTTTTGTCCTGCACGCGCGCGCCGGAGAATTCCACCCACTCCACCGTGGTGTTTTCCCCCTGTATCACCCAGATGGCTTTCCCGCCCCAGGTGCGGTCGCGTACGTGCGCATGACCGCCCACCCCCCTAATCAGAAGATTGTCCGCCGTCCAGCGTGCGGCGTCACGGTACTCGCCCGCGGCGATCAGCACCGTGTCGCCGTCCTCGGCGAGCAGGGCCGCCTGGCTTGGCAGGGTCAGGGCGTGGGACGGACCGACCTCAAGGACGCGGGCTTGCAGGGTTGCGGTGAGCAGCAGCACGGTACAGGCGGCGAAGAGGGGGCGGACGTGGAGCATGGACGTTCCTTGGCGAGATGTGCGCGGCGCGTTTCCCGGAAGATACGACAGCGGGAAGGAAATGCGCACGGGACATGCGTGGCGCTTGACAACGAGATGGATACTGTTATCTTTTATTCTGTCATCCCTTTCCCTGTGCGACGGTCGCCTGTATCGTCCGCCATGACATATCCGGAGGTGCAATCATGCGCTGCTTCATTCTCGCTCTTACCTTCATGCTCTGGGGAACAGGGGCATGGGCGCAACATGACATCTGTTTTCGCGTGGACATGCAGGACGCGATGGACCGTGAACTCTTCGACCCCGCGAGCGGGGACCTCGTCATCCTGCGCGGCAGCTTCGGCGGCTGGGTGGGCAACGAGCTCGAACTGCGCGACCTGGACGGGGACGGTGTGTACGCGGGCGTGTTCACGCTGCCGGGAGAAACGGGCGCCGAGATCGAGTTCAAGTATCTCATCCTCAAGTCCGACAGCACCGTCTTCTGGGAATGGCAGCCGGAGCCGGAAAACGCTCCTTTCGGAAACAGGCGCCTCATGCTGACGGGCAATCCGCAGAACGTGGGAAAGGGACAGTTCGTCATCGACCGCTATGACCTGGCCGCGGTGGACATGCCGGTCATGTTCTCCGAAGAGGAACTGCGCGAGGATTTCGACTGGCTGCGCCGCTGGCTGCAGGATACGCACTGCGATCTGTATGCGCACACAGCGGAAAAGAAGTTCGACGCCCTGTTCGCGCAGCAGCGTGCGCGCATCGACCGGCCCATGCAACCGCACGAATTCTTCCGCATCATCGAACCGGTCACCGGCAGCGTCGGCTGCGGCCACACCACTCCCTGGATGTCCGCCGCGTACTGGACCTACGCCGGCCGACGGCTCTTCCCCCTGCGCTTCCGCTTCATGGACGGCTACGCGGTGGTCACCGGGTATTACGGCGAGGAGCAGATGGTCCGTCCCGGCAGCATCATCCTCGAGATAGACGGTACTCCCATGCAGGAAATCGTCGATGCGCTCGCCGCACACTATTCCGCCGATGCGTTCAACCGGGAGTGGAAACTCGCCCAGGTCGCGCGGCGCTTCCCCATGCTGTACGCGCGCCGACATGGCTTCGCGAAGGAGTTTCGCGTGTTGTGCGCCCTGCCGGGACGAAAAACATCGGTGACCGTCGAGCTCGCGCCCGCCGATATCGCTGACGTACAAAAGGGCATGTTCCCCGACCCCGCGCTCGCTCTTGCCACCGACGAGGAGAGCTCCACCGCGGTGCTCACCGTGCGCAGCTTCGCGTATTACGATCGCCTCCCCTGGTTCCGCGCCTTCGTCGATTCCGCTTTCGCGGTCATCGCCGAGCGAAAACCCGCGACACTGATTCTCGATCTGCGGGGCAACGACGGGGGCGACCCGTACTGCGCGGCGTACCTGCTCCGTCACCTGGAGGCCGCACCCGTCCGGTATTTCGCGG
>JAVVFP010000265.1:0-4696 GCA_032250495.1 Bacteroidota bacterium
CTCTTCGACCCGGAGCGGCTCGTGGAAATGCGGCTGCACCCCGCAGCGTAGACCCCGCGTCGCGCACGGACGCGTCCTTTTGGTAATTGCTGCTTATGTCCTTACATTTGTTAGGATTACACAAATTCGGACCGTCTCCCGCACGTTGCGCCGGGAACGGCTGCACATACAGCGTTTCAACGGTTTTTTACTTCCTCAGAACCGAACCATGACATCCGCACCTCAGCTTTCCCACCGCGCCTCCATCATGCCGGCATCTCCCATCCGCAAACTGGTTCCCCTGGGAGATCAGGCCAGGCAGCGCGGCACACACGTGTACCACCTCAACATCGGGCAGCCGGACATTCCGACGCCGCCCGAGTTCTACGATGCGATACGGTCGTACGAAGAAAAAGTCATCGCCTACGGGAATTCCCAGGGCATTCGCATTTTCATCGAAAGTATTCAGCAGTATTACGCCTCGCTCGATATTCCGCTCGATTACGACGACATCGTGATCACCACCGGCGGTTCGGAAGCCATCCTGTTCTCGATGATGGCCGTTGCGGAGCCCGGGGACGAGCTCATCGTCTTCGAGCCCTTCTATACGAATTACAACGGTTTCGCCATCATGGCGGGCGTTCGCCTGGTTCCGATCGCGACGCAGGCGGAGGACGGCTTCCATCTCCCGACGAACGAGGAGATCGAACTGTACATCACACCCCGAACGCGCGGCATCATCATCTGCAACCCGAACAATCCGACCGGGACCGTGCTGCGCGATGACGAGCTCACGCAGGTGCGTGACATCGCGCTCAAGCACAACCTGTACGTGCTCTCCGACGAAGTGTACCGCGAGTTCGTCTACGAAGGCCAGACCAGGAGCGTGCTTGAGATCGAGGGACTCGAGGAGCATGCCGTGGTCATGGACAGCCTGTCGAAACGCTACAGCCTCTGCGGCGGAAGGATGGGGTCTGTGATCAGCCGCAACCGACGCTTCATGGACGTGGTCCTGCGCTTCGGCCAGGCCCGCCTCTGTACGGCGACGCTCGAGCAGGTCGGCTCCGCCGCGCTCGTCGCTGCCGGCGCGAAGTATTTCGACCCGATGATCAGCGAGTACCGGCAGCGCCGCGACGCAACCTTCGAGGAGCTGCAGAAGATTCCCGGCATGCTCTGCCGGAAGCCCAGTGGCGCGTTCTACATCATGGCGCACTTTCCCGTGGACGACATCGAGGAATTCGCCGCCTGGATGCTCACCGATTTCAGCGAGAGCAACGAGACCACGATGCTCGCACCCGGTCCGGGATTCTACGCCACACAGGGACGCGGCAGCAGTGAGGCGCGGCTCGCCTACGTGCTCAACGCACCGGAATGCCGTCGCGCCGTCGAGTTGGTGGCCAAGGGGATCGAGCAGTACAACAGTGTGAACAGAAAGGACAAGTGATCGTCTATGATTACCATCACGATCGACGGCAAGGAAATCCAGACCGATCCCTCGAAAACCATCATCGAGGCGGCGTTCGAGAACGGCATATACGTGCCGCATTTCTGCTGGCACCCGGCATTGGCCATTTCCGGAAACTGCCGCATGTGCCTCGTCGAAGTCGAAAAAATGCCCAAGCAGGTCATCGCCTGTTCGACCCGCTGCATGGACGGCATGGTGGTGCACGTCAATTCCGAGAAGGCTGTGCAGGCGCGCGAGGCGGTCATGGAGTTCATCCTCATCAACCACCCGCTGGACTGCCCCATCTGCGATGAGGCGGGGGAGTGCAAACTCCAGGACTATGCCTACCGCTACTCGGTGGGGGAGAGCCGCTTCGACGAGGACAAGGAGCACAAGCCCAAAAGGCAGGAACTCGGTCCCCACGTCATGTTCGACGCCGAGCGCTGCATCTCCTGTTCTCGCTGCATACGGTTCTGTGAGGATATCGTCGGTTATCCCCAGCTGACCTTCGTCGAACGCGGCGACAGGGTCAATATCGAAACCTTTCCCGGGAAAAAGCTCGACAACCCGTACTCGATGAACGTGATTGACATCTGTCCCGTCGGCGCGCTGACCAGCATGGAGTTCCGTTTCCAGGCCCGCACGTGGGACATGTCGGAGACCCCGAGTCTGTGCACAGGCTGCGCCCGCGGCTGCAACACCGACGTCTGGGTGCGGCAGAATGAGATCCTGCGCCTGACCCCGCGCGAGAACCAGGAGGTCAACAATTTCTGGATGTGCGACAAGGGACGGCTCGAAAGCTGGAAGCATGTCAACGCCGAGACCCGCGTCGAGCAGCCGCTTCTGCGAAAAGACGGCCGGCTTCACCCGGTCGGGTGGGACGAAGCGCTTGCCGCCGCGTCCTCCGAACTCAAGACCTTCAAAGGGGAACAGGTCGCCGTGCTGGGATCGGCCTTCGACACCTGTGAGGACAATTACGTGGCCGCACGTTTCGCGCGGGAGGTTCTCAAGACGCCGTGGCTGGACCTGCTTCCCCACGTGGTCGAGGGTGACCGCGACGATTTCCTCATCTGCGAGGACAAAGCGCCGAACACGGCAGGCGCCCGTCTGGCCGGTCTCGCACCCGCGGATGCGGCGCACGCCCATGAAGCCATGCTCGCGGCACTGCAGCAGGGAAGGATCAAAGCCGTGGTCGTGACCGACTACCGGGCCGCCGAGTACGAGGGACTGTCCGACGCGGTCGAGAAGGCCGCCTTCACGCTCGCCGTGGTCAGCAACACCTCCGCGCTCACCGAGCGGGCGGACATCGTGCTGCCTGCGGCCACGTTCGCCGAGA
This sequence comes from Bacteroidota bacterium, assembly GCA_032250495.1. GTDB lineage: Bacteria > Bacteroidota > Ignavibacteria > SZUA-365 > SZUA-365 > BM516. Next base: position 2,760 of record JAVVFP010000265.1, read on the forward strand.
AAGTGGGGACAGTGCTCAATATCGACGGACAGCTGCAGCTGCTGCGTCCCGCGGTCGTGACTGCGGAAAACGAGCGCTGGATGGGACCGTATGCCATGAGCCGTCTCGACAAGTTCGCCAGTGAATTCGATCGCTGGGGCCGCATGAAAAAATACGACGCGAAGTCCTCCGGACGCATTCTCACCAACCTCGCCGCCCTGATGGGGGCACCGTGGAAATTCAACCACCCCGAGGACGTGTTCGAGGAAATGGCCGACCGCATCGAAATCCTGCGCGGTCTCAGCTATGACCGCATCGGTCGCTGGGGTGTGCGTCTCGAAGGCGATACTCCCGCGCATCTTCTGCCGTACGTCTACAGCGATGTTCGTTCATAAGCCACACAGCAATCATGGATATCACCGACATTCTCATTTCCCTCATCAAGATCGTCGTCATGTTCGGCGTCGTCCTGCTCACCGTGGCGGAACTCGTCTATACCGAGCGCAAGATCAGCGCGTTCATACAGAACCGCCTCGGACCGAACCGCGTCGGCTGGCGCGGACTGCTGCAGCCCTATGCGGACGTGGTCAAGCTTCTGCTCAAGGAGGACATTGTCCCCTCGGCGGCCAACCGCTTCATCCATACGCTCGCACCGGTCATCTCCATCGCGGTCGCCTTCAGCACACTGGCCGTCGTACCCATCGCGGGCGAGACCATCACGCTCTTCGGACGGGAGGTGAAGATGGTCATCGCCGACGTCAACATCGGCATTCTCTACGTGCTGGCGCTGACATCGATGGGGGTCTACGGGCTGACCCTGAGCGGATGGTCTTCGAACAACAAGTACTCCCTGCTCGGCGGGTTGCGCTCGTCCGCGCAGATGATATCCTACGAGCTCTCGATGGGACTGAGCGTGATCGGCGTGGTCATGGTTACCGGTTCGCTGCAGCTCACCGACATCGTGGCGCATCAGAGCGGGTGGATGTGGAACATGGTGCTGCAGCCCATCGGCTTCGTCACCTTCGTCGTCGCCGCCTTCGCGGAGACCAACCGTACGCCCTTCGACCTTCCCGAGGCGGAGCCGGAACTCGTCGGCGGCTATCACACCGAGTACAGCAGCTTCAAATTTGCCTTGTTCTTTCTCGCCGAGTATGCGAATATGATTACCGCCAGCGCCATCATAGCGACGCTGTACCTCGGCGGATGGCAGGTCCCGTATCTCGAGCTCCCCACCGCCGTGAACGTGATTCTGCATATCCTCGCGTTCATGGTCAAGGTCGGGTTCATTCTCTTCGTCTTCCAGTGGGTGCGCTGGAGCGTCCCGCGCTTCCGCTACGACCAGCTCATGGACCTCGGATGGAAGGTGATGCTGCCTATCGCACTGCTGAACGTGGTGGTCACCGGTATCGTCATACTGCTGATTTAAGTCGACACAGAGAGGAAAGGACAGAGTGATGCAAGCGCAGACACATGACAAGTACAACCTGACATTCTGGGAAAAGATATACATCCCTGAGATCCTCAAGGGCATGAAGCTGACCCTCGAGCAGATGCTCAAGAAGAAGGAAACGCGCGAGTACCCGGAGGAGAAGTGGATTCCCCCCGCGTCCTATCGCGGCGCGCCCGTGCTCGTGCTCGAAGACAACGGCGTCGAACGCTGCGTCGCCTGCGGACTCTGCTCGCGCGTCTGTCCCGCCCTGGCCATCGAAGTGCATGCCGCGGAAACGGAAAACGAGAAGGAGCGTTACCCAGAGCTTTTCGAGATCAACATGCTCCGTTGCATTTTCTGCGGGTTCTGTGAGGAAGTCTGTCCCGAAGAGGCCATCGTGATGAGCCAGACCTACGAAATGGCATTCACGAAATACGAGGACGCCATCTTCGACAAGGAGAAGCTGCTCACGCCCGTCGAGGACCTGCGTCCCCGTCTCGAATTCCTCCGCGCCCACCGCTGAGTTTCC
>JAVVFP010000266.1:0-4686 GCA_032250495.1 Bacteroidota bacterium
GCGAGTTCCGCCTCACGCACTTTCACATCGGTCCGGTGTGCCCCGAGCGGGAAACCTATTACCGTGCAGACACGGGAGGGACTTTCCCTGAGCACGTTCGCGCACAGTCTCACCCACGAAGGATTTACACAGACAGAGGCGAACGCGTACTGCCGCGCTTCGTCGCAAAGGCGCAGGACATGGCGTTCCCCCGCATCCGGCGTGAGGAGCGTATGATCGATGCGGGCTGCGAGTTCACGATCGAATACAGTATCGTTCATCATGCATATCCGTGTTTTACAATCCAAACCGCAGGGCGAAGGAAGCGCGAAATGTCGGAAGACGCCAATCTGCGTTCCCGTCCATCACCGAGGTGATGGGAATGTCCGCCTGTATCTCAGGAGCGAGGGCTGCTCCCCTGCCGAGGGGGAAATCGACTCCGATCCCGAAAAGCAACGAGGCACGTACGCCGACATCCCCGAAAGACGAAAGCTCATCGTCCTTATACAGCAGGACGCTGCTCCCCGTCGAAGGGAAGGTCAGACCGGGCGTGGTGATGAATTCCTCTTCCTTCAGCGTCCCTTCAGCAAAAAAACCTGCACCCACACCGGTGAGAAGGTACAATCCACCGGGACCTGTGAACCAGACTGCGCTGAAGGAAGTGCTGACATACTGCAGCGAGACCTCGCTTCGACGCTCGAGGCTCACCTGCTCGATCCCGCCGTCGATGCGATACAACTCGGCGGTACGCTCTTTCGCATAGGAGCTCGAATGGTCTTCAAATAATCCCTGCAAACGTAAGCCAAACCAACGGTTTATGAAGAAATCCAGATGTACTCCTGCATGGTAGCCGAAGCCGCTGCCGTTGTCGTACTCGCAATTGCAATCCGCAGTGGGACCATTGAGTCCGAAATTGAAATTTCCGCCGCCGGCAATACCTACGGCGACGGCGCCCGGATATGTCTGCCGAAACCCGTGCCATACCCGCTGTCGCTGTGCCTGGGCTGAGACGGGAAGGAAACAGGTGAAGATGATCGTGCCGAACAGGACAATGTACGTGATGCGGATATGTCGACGCGTATCCATGGTCTTCTCCGAGGTAATCAGTATCAGATGGCGAAACGCAGATAGACCTGCGCCCGGTAAGCATTGAGCTTCCAACTCTGGTACTCCGAGGCGATCGGTGTCTGTCCGAGTGAGAAAGACAGCTCTGGCGCCAGCGCGAGCCGTTCGTGCAGAGCAAATATGTATCCGAGGCGCAGGCTGAGTGCAAGCTGATAGCCCGTATCATCGTAATATCGGGACAGGTCGCCGTCCATTACCACCTGCTCGCTTCCGCCGTACGTGTCATAACCGATTCCTGGCGTCGTGATACGCTCTACTTCTTCGATATTATCAGAAACGGCGATGCCCAGTTCCGGACCTGCAGCGATGTAAAGCCCTGCGACCTGGAGATCCCAGCGTGCGAGCAGGGCGATATGCACCAGCGTGAGCTGCAGCGAGGTTTCGAGATCGAAGCCGATTTCCGTGAACGCCCCCTGATCCGGCGGGATCTCGATATACTCGATACGGGTCTGTGATTTTTCGTACACGGGCGAAACCGACCGAAGTCCGAAGGTCGCCATGAGGGAGAAATCGCTGCTGAGGGGATAATCCGCGAACATGCCGACGTCGAACCCGAGTCCGTTTCCCCCACTGTATTCGCAGTCGCAGACGGTTTCGAAGTTACCTGCACCGGCAATCCAGGCCCCGCCCGCATACGGACCGACATGCAGGCGGAAGGGTACGGGACGGAGGATGTCATCTCCTCCTCCCCGGGGCGAATCCGCCGCCAGCAACTGAGCGGGGAGAAACAGGGTGATGATTAAAAACAGGCGAAATGTGCGCATGCGTCGGTTGATATTATTCCGTGTCCGGCATATTACAATGGCCATGTCTAAGATACAACCACTCAGATGCGTTCCGCTGCATCGCGCGGAATCCACCCGTCTTTTCCGTCGGCGAGCCTGATCCGGTACAAGTCGTCACGCGACTCGAGGATTTCCACCTTGAGTCCCTCATGCACCGTAAAGCTCTCCACAGCCGATGCATCGGGAGCACTGCGCACCGTCACTTCATCCGGCATGATCACTGCGTTGCGGTGTGCGGCGAGCTGTTCGATCCTTGCCGAATACAGCGTCACCGCGAGAAGGAACAGAATGCCTGTCAGCAGGGTGCACGCGAGCGCGAGCCGTCGGAAGAGGACGCGCCGGAAGGCGAAGAATACGAACAGCGACCCCGCCAGCAACCAGAGAAATACGACGGACCAGAAAAAGAAGGCTTTCGGCAGAAAAGCGCTTTTGACATCGTTCCACCACTGCACGAAAAAGAGCAGAGGTATGGGTTCAATCCTGTCCCGTGTACGCGCGCGCACGACGCGAATATTGTGCAGCACATCCTCGTTGCCCGGGTCCTGCAGCAGCGCCTTTTCAAAGTACAGTGTGCTTGCCCCGAGATTTCCGTTCTTGTAGTAGGCGTTCCCGAGATTGTAATAGACGTGAAAGCCGGCATACCCTTCCCGTTCGAGTGCGTGCAGCAGACGTATCGCCTCCGTGTAATCCGCGGACGAGTACGCTTGCGACGCCCGCCGGAAGTGCTCCTCCGGCTGCTGCGCGGCAAGAGCGGCCGTCAGGGTCAGGCAAAGAACGATACACAACGCGAACCGGGTACTCATGCTTTCCTCCTCAGCACTTCTTCCAGGGAGATGATGGCCTCACGTGTGCTGTCGTAGAGCGCCTGCATCTCCGACTCGCTCGCACGGGTCGGTGAAAAGCGCGCAAACTCGACGCTGTCGAGCGCGCTGCGAATGCCATCGGCCAGATCCTCGTCGACATCCATTCTCCTCAGCGCCTCCACAACGGCCGCGACAGTCGCAGCGGATGTCGGCAGTCCCAGTTTATCCTGCACGTATCCCCAGAGTGCACGTGCGATTTCGAGATAGTACTCGTCCGTTCTGCCCTCCTCGAGATATCCCCGCGAATTCTGGAGATGCTTTTCCGCCACGCGTGTCGCCCTCCGCCTCCGCAGTCCGGCGGCGTCGCCGCGGGCCCTGTCATACCGCTGCTTCCAGAGCATTGCAGCTGCGAAGGCGACTACCGGCGAGAGGTAAAGAAGGACCATCATCGGCAGGGGGATGCCCGGATCATCGCTGCGGGGCAGCGTGTCGTCGATTTTCCGAAGCGGACGCACGTCCATCGCGAGATAGTCGATATACTCCTGGGCGAGTCTGCCTGCCTGCTGCCTGGACTCCCCTTCGGCGATATCCATGGAAAAGGGTGAAGACGAGAGTGTAACGTATTGCCTGTTCTCGAGATCGAAGTAAGAAAAGGTTACCGGTGGGATGGTGACCTTGCCCGCATAGCGCGGCACGAGGATGTACTCGAAGGTCTTGCTGCCCGTCATCGTCCCGCCTTCGGGACGCACATCCTCGCTGATCGTCGGATCATAATGGTCGACGCCGGCAGGAAACGTGATCATGGGTTCGTCGAGTAGCCGGATATTGCCGGATCCGCGGAGCGTCACCTTGAGCGTCGCCGTCTCATTGGCCTTGAGCACCCTGCGATCGAGGCTCACGTCCATGTCGTAGGAACCGACCACGCCGTTGAAATCCTCCGGCTGTCCATCGACGGGAAGGGGACGCACATTGATGTCGAGTTTCTGTGTCAGCAGGGATTTTTTGACGTTCTCATAATTATCCATGAATGGATCGCTGAAGAAGCGGTCGAAGAACTCATCACCGGTCTTCCGCTTCCTGCGCACACGCACTGTCGTACCCACCTCGAACGGCTCAATGGCGAGCCTCCCCGTCTGTGTAGGAAAATAGAGAACCTTGCGCAGCATGAACGTTTCGTACTGACGTCCCTCGTGCACCTCCACTTTCGGCCGGAGCTGGGTCGGCGTCTCGACATCTTCAGACCAGAAGCCGACCATGCGGGGAAGCTTGATCGGGTTGTCGAGCTGGAAGGCGACGCGTGAATACAGCTTGAAGGTGACCGTGATGGGTTCCCCGATGAAAACATCGGTCTTGTTCGCGACGGCACGTATAAAGAGTTCATCGCCCAGGTCTATATCTGCTTTCTTCCCGGCGTCCCCCTGCCGTCCGCCGGATTTGGGAACCGCTTTTGTGATCCTGACCTGGACGGTATTGCTGGCAAGCTTCGAGCCGTCGTACGTGATTCGCGCAGCAGGAACGGTGAAGGTGCCTGTCGTGCGGGCCTGGAGCACGTATGTCCACGAGATCGTCGTCGAAACGCGTCCGTTGATAATCTGCATCTGCTGCGATGTCGCGGGACCGTGCAGCGTCAGAAAGCTTCGGTTCAGGTCCGGGGCATTGAAATCACTGTAGCGACGGAGGCTGCCCCCGGAAAGCGCATAGGTGACCTGGAACTGCTCTCCGATCGCAATCTCGGTCCGCACGCGCGGCTGCGGTGTACCGATTGCCACGAACGAAACGAGGTCGCCGTCATCCCGCACAAGCCCGTTACCCCCGTGGACTGCACACGAGCGTGCCACCTCACCGACCTGCGCAACATCGAGCTGCGGTTCTCGCACGACGCGGTGGCCGGGATGGTCGATGCCTCCGTGCACAGTCAGAAGACCCTTGATGATTCCAACGAACTGCTGGGCCGGCCGTTGCGGAGCGGGCAGGCCCGCTGTCTGCTCTGCCAC
>JAVVFP010000267.1:0-4680 GCA_032250495.1 Bacteroidota bacterium
GATCGCACGCGCGGCCATGCGGCCCGCGGCGATCGCGTCGACGGCATCCGCCGGTCCGGTGACCACATCGCCGCCGGAGAACACACCCGGACGATCCGTTTCGAAGGTGCCGGACCTGGCCTCGATCGTTTTCCACCGCGTGACGCGGATATTCTTGTCACCGTCCACGCCCTCGAGATCAGGCTCCTGTCCGATGGCGGAGATGATCCAGTCGCAGTCGAGCGTGTACTCGGATCCCTCTATTTTCACCGGGCGGCGGCGACCGCTCTCGTCCGGTTCGCCGAGTTCCATGCGCAGACATTCGAGCGACTTCATGCGACCGTCCTCCACGTTGACCTGCGTCGGCGCCGCGAGGAATTCCATTTTCACACCTTCCTCTTCCGCTGCGACGATTTCCATCTCGTTCGCAGGCATTTCCTTGCGCGTACGACGATAGAGCAGGACGACCTCCTTCGCGCCGAGACGCAGCGAGGTGCGTGCGGCATCGATGGCGGTGTTGCCGCCGCCGACCACGACCACACGGCCCTTGATGTCGGGATTGCTCTTCATCTCCACCTGGCGAAGGAATTCCACGCCGGAGAGCACGCCCTCGGCTTCCTCATTCTCGACCTGCATCGGCTTGCCGATCTGCGCGCCGAGTGCGACGAACACGGAGCGAAAGCCCTGCTCGAAGAGATCATCCATCGAAAAATCCTTGCCCAGCATGCGTCCGGTGTGCACTTCAACGCCGAGATCGGTGATCCAGCTGATTTCCTTGTCGAGCACCTCTTTCGGGAGGCGGTACTCGGGGATGCCGTAGCGGAGCATGCCGCCGAGATGCGGGAGGGCCTCGAAAATCACCGGGCGGTAACCCTCCACCGCGAGGTAGTAGGCGGCCGTCAGTCCGGCCGGTCCCCCGCCGATGATGGCGATGCGCACGCCGTTGTCTTCCTTGACCTCCGGCTTCCACATTTCACCGATCATGTCCTGATCGGCCACGTAGCGCTTGAGGAAATCGATGCCCACCGGGGAGTCGACCAGCGTGCGGCGGCAGTTGACCTCGCACTTGCGCGTGCAGACGCGGCCGCAGACCGAGGGCAGCGGGAGTTTTTCCTTGATCAGCGCGACGGCTTCGTGGAATTTGCCGAGAGAGATCAGCGACATGTAGCCCTGGATGTCGACGTCCGCCGGACAGGCCAGGCGGCAGGGACCGAAGCAGTCGGCATAATGATTCGAAACGATCAGCTCGAGACAGGTCTTGCGCGCACGGCGCACCTTCTCGGACTGCGTGTTGATGACCATGCCTTCGCCCACCCTGGTAGAACAGGACGGGAAGAGTCGGCTCTGGCCTTCCATCTCCACGACGCAGAGGAAGCAGGAGCCGAAGGGCGGCAGCTTCTCGTCGTAGCAGAGGGTGGGAATCGTGTCGATTCCCTGGTCGTGGCAGACCTGGAGGATGGTCTTGTCGGGGGATGCGGTTACTTGCTTTCCGTTTATCGTCAGTGTTACCATGGTGTGCACCTCAGTCCTTCGTTACCGCGTCAAAGCGACAGACAGTGAAACATTTCCCGCACTTGATGCACAGGTCCTGGTCCAGGTAATGCATCTCCTTGCGCTCGCCGGTAATGGCGGCCGTGGGACAGGCGCGCGCACAGGCGGTGCAGCCGTTGCAGTTTTCGTTGATTTCGTAAGTGAGCAGCGGGGCGCATTCGTGGGCGGGACATTTCTTGTCCCTGATATGCGCTTCGTACTCGTCGCGGAAGTACTTCAGCGTGGTGATGACGGGATTGGGCGCCGTCTGGCCGAGTCCGCACAGCGACGCCGCACGGATCTGCTCGCTGAGTTCCTCGAGGTTGTCGAGGTCTTCCATTGTCCCCTGTCCGTCGGTGATACGCTCGAGAATTTCGAGCATGCGCTTGGTGCCGATGCGGCAGAACGTGCACTTGCCGCAGGATTCCGCCTGCGTGAACGTGAGGAAGAACTTCGCCACGTCCACCATGCAGGTGGTTTCGTCCATGACAATCAGTCCGCCCGAGCCCATGATGGCGCCGGTCTTGTTGACCTCCTGGTAGTCGACGGCGATGTCGCACATCGCGGCGGGAATACAGCCGCCGGAGGGACCGCCCATCTGCACGGCCTTGAATTCCTTGTCGTCATGAATGCCGCCGCAGACGTCAAAGATGATGGACCTGATGGTCAGTCCCATCGGCACTTCGATCAGTCCCGTGCGCCGCACCTTGCCGGCCATGGCGAACACCTTGGTGCCCTTGCTGTTTTCGGTGCCGTAGGCCGCGAAGGCCGCACCGCCGTTGGCGATGATCCACGGGATGTTGGCGAAGGTCTCGACATTGTTGATGTTCGTCGGCTTGCCCCAGAGTCCGGACACCGCCGGGAAGGGCGGGCGGAAGCGCGGCATGCCGCGGCGTCCTTCGATGGACGCGATCAGCGCGGTTTCTTCGCCGCAGACGAAGGCGCCGGCGCCTTCCTTGATCTTGATCTTGAAATTGAAACCACTTCCGAGAATGTTCTCGCCCAGCAGACCCTGCTTCACGGCCTGCGCAATTGCCTGTCGGAGGCGCGCGATGGCTTTCGGATACTCTGCGCGGCAGTAGATATACGCCTCGTCCGCACCGATCGCATAGCCCGCGATCATCATGCCTTCGAGCACCGCGTGCGGATCGCTTTCGAGTATCGAGCGGTCCATGAACGCACCCGGATCACCTTCGTCGGCGTTGCAAATGATGTATTTCTTGTCGCCTTCCGCGCCGCGGGTGAACTGCCACTTCTTCCCTGTCGGGAAACCGCCGCCTCCGCGTCCGCGGAGACCGGACGCCAGTACCTCGTCGATTACCTGCTCCGGCGTCATTTCCTCAATGGCCTTGGTCGCGGCCTTGTAACCGTCCTTTCCGAGGTACTCCTCGATGCTGCCCGGGTCGATGATGCCCGAGTTGCGCAGCACGATGCGCACCTGGTTTTCGAAAAAGCCCTTCTCCCTGTCCCCGCCCGTGGCGAGCCATTCGTCTATGCTGCCACCGCCGACGATATCCTCTTCGACGATGCGTCCAACACGTTCGGGAGAGACTTCCGCGTACATGTGGCTGCCGCCGTTGCCGTCCTGTATTTCCACCAGGGGCTCGCGGTAGCACATGCCGATGCAGCCGGTTTCTTTCAGTTCGAATGCTCCCGGGTTTTCCTTCAGTTCTTCCTGAAGCGCCCGGTAGACCTTTTCTCCACCTGCGGAGATGCCGCAGGTTCCGAGTCCAACAAGTACTGTTTTCATGTATGCCTCGCCGCCTTTACTGTTCACTGTCTTTGGCGCGACGCTGGGCATCGCGAAGAATTTTCCGCAGCTTCGCTGCCGTGAGGCGACCGAACACCTCACCGTTGATCGTGATCACCGGAGCAAGCGAGCAGCAGCCGATGCACGCCACCGACAGCAGGCTGAACTGCGCGTCGTCGGTCGTGTCGTCGTAGTTGAGCTTCATCTCCTCCTGTATCGTGTTGTACAGCTCCTTCACGCCATTGACATGGCAGGCCGTGCCGTTGCAGACGCGAATGATGTTCTTGCCCAGCGGCTTTGTGCGGAACTGTGCGTAGAAGGTCACGACACCATAAATCTCCGCGGCGGGAATACCGGTGACGTGGCTGATGTAATGCATGGCTTTTTCGGGGACATACCCGTAGGTGTCCTGCGCCGACTGCAGCAGCGGAATGAGCGCACCCTCATGTCCGTCGTACTTCCAGAGGTCGACGTTGAATTGCTTGAATTCTTCTGTGTGTTGTTCTACCATCTCTCTGCCTCTATAATTGGGTGAGGTCGATGATCCAGTCACGTTTGACGCGGAGAACGCCGTCGAGGGGACGAATGGCGCTTTCCACCATCTTGTCCACCACCTCGAACGTCGCGCCCCTGATCGCAGCCACGGCGCTGTCGTCGCCGAAGGCCAGCGCGGGCAGCGCGGTCTCCGGGAGCGCACGCAGCGCTTCCTCCACGGCAGCCGCTTTTTCGCTGTCGATTTCCATCGTCAGCCACGCGTAGCTGGGCTCGGCTTCCACGGTGAAACCGCCGCGAACCTCCGTCTCCACAGGACAGTACAGCAGGTGCTGAAGACCGGGAAGCGCCTCGAGTTGCTCCCGCGCTCCATTGTCGGACAACGCGACGGCCAGGTGATAATGGCCGTCCACTGCATGCCAGGACTGCGTTTGCGGCAGCCCCTTCAGCGCGTCGATCGCGGGTAAAAGTTGTTCGGTATCCCCGAAGTACAGGAACGCATAGGCACCAGTGCTCATGATACCTTCCTTGTATTGTTTCTGAGTGTAGAAAAGGCGAGGAAAAATCTATGGAAGGATGTCTGCGGTCGCTGGGAAGTGATCGTGCGCAAAATCAGGTCTCGACGGGTTGGTGCAGTGGTGAAAAGGCAGTTTTCGTGACAGCAAAATGTGAAAAAAACAAACAGATACCAAGACCCGAATTCTTTTTTTCAGGTCAAAAAAAATTAAGGAGTTGGGTGCGTCTCAACCCCCGGCTGCGACGGCCGTCCACGGGAAACCCAGCGGTTTCCGGTCAGAAAAAACCGCCAGGGAAGTTCCGTACTCCGGGAAATGCCGACACGGGTGGAAACGCCGATTTCCGTACCTGTCGCATGACCGTCGTCCCATACGCCGACGACGCGTCCATCCAGGGAAAGGCCGTTTTCCTCC
>JAVVFP010000268.1:0-4673 GCA_032250495.1 Bacteroidota bacterium
GCCGTCCGCGTCCCGTCGTGCGGAATCACCCGTCATGTACGCGCCGTCGAAGCGACTCCAGTACTGCTGCACGTAGCGGTCGGGATCCCCGTAAATGGTGCGCAGCATGGCGGGCCAGGGATTCCTGATGATGAGATAGCCCTCCTCGTCGGGACCGACCGGCGTACCGTTTTCGTCGACGATATCCATCTGCAGGCCGGGGAAAGGTGTTCCACCGGAGCCCGGTTTGAGCGCATCGCTCGGCAGAGGAGTGATCATGAACATGCCGGTTTCCGTCTGCCACCAGGTATCCATTATCGGACAGCGATCCTGTCCGATGACGCGGTGATACCATTTCCAGGCCTCGGGATTGATCGGTTCGCCGACCGAGCCCAGCAGGCGCAGCGTCGACAGGTCGTGGCGTCCCGCCCAGGCGTCCCCGTAGCGCATCAGGCCGCGTATCGCCGTCGGCGCCGTATAGAGAATGGTGATGCCGTAGCGCTCGATCATCTGCCACCAGCGGTTGGGATACGGGTAGGTCGGGGCACCCTCGTACATGAAGCTCGTGGCGCCGTTGAGCAGGGGACCGTACACGATATAGGAATGGCCGGTGATCCAGCCCGGGTCGGCCGCGCACCAGTAGCGGTCCTGTTCCTGTATGTCGAACACGTATTTCAGCGTGGTGTAGGTGCCGACCATGTAGCCGCCGTGCGTGTGCAGTATCGCCTTCGGTTTGCCCGTGGTGCCGGAGGTATAGAGCATGAACAGCGGGTCCTCGGCGTCCATGACCTCCATGCTGCAGCTGCTCGAGGCGATGGGCAGCATCATCAGGTCGTGGTACCAGAGGTCGCGTCCCTGTTCCATGTTCACCTCCTGTCCCGTACGGCGCACGACCAGCACGCTCTGCACCGTTGCGGCGCGCTGCAGCGCCTCGTCGGCAATGTCCTTGAGCGGAACGATTTTCCCGCGCTGAAACGCACCGTCGGCCACGATGAGGACTTTGGACTGACTGTCCTCGAGCCGTTCGTGCAGGGCTTCGACCGAGAAGCCGCCGTAGACCACCGAATGAATGGCCCCGATACGCGCACAGGCGAGCATGCCGAGCACCAGCTCGGGAATGCGTCCCATATACAGTGTCACGCGGTCGCCTTTCTCCACGCCCAGGCTTTTCAGGATGTTGGCGAATTTGCACACCTCCCGCCGCAGGGCGAAGTAGGAGAGGGAGCGGAATTCACCGTCCTCGCCCTCCCAGATCAGCGCCAGCTTATTGCGCCGCGCGGTCAGCACATGCCTGTCCACGCAATTGTACACGATATTGGTTTTTCCCCCCGTGAACCACTTGTAAAACGGCGCCTGCGCATCGTCGAGCACCTTCTCCCACGGTTCGAACCAGTGCAGTTCCTCCGCGTGCCGCTCCCAGAATCCCTCGTAATCCGACTCCGCCTCGCGCGTGAGTTCGGCGCGGTCGCGCACATGCGTTTCCCCCAGGTGTTCGAAGGATGGATAGAACACTTCACCACTGAGCGTGCTGTCAGTCATGGGTTACCTCGTCTTAATTGCGATAGGGTCTGTCACCATTCTGCACAAATGGCGGACAATATGCAAGGGGGCGTGCGCTTCGCATGGCACAAAAACGCCCATTTTGAAAAAAACGGGGCGATCACGAAAAAAAATTGCTTCAGGGGTTGACAAAGCGTCCCGTATGTCGTAGGTTCGACATACCCTCCCTCCCCCCATGGGTGTTACGGTGCAATGCCGTAGCGCCCATTTTTTTTCTGCCGTTCCCGACCGCGAAGTTTCGGGACCAGGGCATGTTGAAAGATGCTGAGACGGTCGATCGGAACATTGATCTCCCCCGCTCGCGCTCCGCGTGCAGGGGAGTTGTCATTGCCGTGTGAAATCAGTAATATGGGCGCGAAGGATCACCCCTGTCCATCCGTTTCATGAGACATAGGGTCCATCTGTGCAGGTCGCGTTCGGCCTGTCATGCGCATGGCGCCGGTGTGCTGTCCACGGACGCCGCAACGACGCACGCAGCGCTGCCCGACGCAGCACTGCTGCACAGGAGCAAACAACATATGTGTTTCGTTCGAGGAAGTTATGAGTCAAGCACGTGAAGGCAGGGAAGTCGACGCCGGCCTGGTTGAGGGTGCGAAACAGGCCTTGCTGCAGTCCATCGATGAAATCGGTGCCGAGCGACATGAATTCGCGAGCCAGGCGCAATGGCTCAAGCGCATCAACAGCTTCTTCAACGTTTCCATCGTGCTGCTCGGCGTCGCCGCTCCCGCGGTGGTCACCTACCTGACACAGCAGCCGACGCAGGATCCTTCCCTGACGCTCAAGACCATTGTCATCGTGGGGGTCGCGGGCGCCTTCGCCACATTGCGGGGCGTGCTCAAGTGGGGCGAGAAGTACGGTTTCGCCGTCATGACTGCCATGAAGCTGCGGGAACTCGAGGCCAACGCGCGCCTGGAGATGGAGGAGATTCTTCACACGTCCAACGACGTCATGATTTACGGGAAGCTCTCGAACCTCAACCGGGAGATACAGGAGAAATGGACGGAAATCATCCGTCGTCACCTGGTCAGCGGCGGCAGCGGGGGCGAAGGGGAGTAATACGGCGACCCCCGGGTAATTACCCGGTCCTCACCTGTTTACCAGCATCTTTGTAACGGACCTGCTCCCGCCTGCCCGCAGGTGGAGCAGGAGGAGTCCGCGCGGCAGCGTGGAGACCGGAAGTGGAATGACATGTGTGCCCGCAGGCAGCGACGTGCCCGCAAGGATGGTGGCCACACGGCGTCCCGCCGCGTCGTACACGTCGAGGTCGATGGATGCGGGACGTTCGAGCCGCACCGGCACGTTTCCATGCGTGCGCATCGGGGATGGCCAGGAGGGCAGCAGCCGCGCGGTTTCAGGTGTGGAAGGAACATCGATGGTGAGCGGGGTGGGATCTGAGAAGGTCACGACAATGCGATTGTAATACAGCGTCGTGATGCCCTCGAAGCCCGAGTCCGTACCGATGATGACCCAGGCTCCGCCCGTGCCGTCGGTCGTGACGGTAAAGAGGTGGGTCGCATTGCTGCGCGTGGTCAACGCGTACACGGTTGTGGTGTCCGTCACACCCACGTTGCCGATGGTATCCATATCCGCGCCCCGCTGCACCTGGTTGCCCTTGTCGATGTTCATGCGGTAGTATCCGGCCTCATCGAGCACGCCCATCGGTTCGCGTGCGGAGGCCCCGCATTTCACCGTGACTGCTCCGCCCGGCGCCCCGCCGATGCCGAAGGAGGTGGTGGAGGCATTGGAGGCGAATTCCACGTCGAAGCGGACACGGTACACCGTGTGCGGGAGCAGGCCGGTGATCCGCTTCTTCATGTACATGAAGAGGTCGTCGCTGTGGTTCGAGCCCGAGATCATCAGCGCATGCGCGGTGCTGTCGAGAGGAGCGGGCAGCCGGGCATGCGCGGCAGCCAGGCGGTAGAAGGTTTCCTCACCGGCAGGATAGTCGGCGAAGCCAGGGGACCAGTTCTCGAGTCCGATCGCAAACGTGCTGGTGTCGGACTGTGCGGAGACGAGGACAGGCAGAAAAAGCGGGAGGAGAAGGTAAAGGCGGAATTTCATGCGTCACTCCATGTTGCGTCGTGCGTTCTCGTGATTAATGAGACAGGCAGCGCGCGGAAAAATCACGCAGCCGTCGACGGACGGCCGCATCCGCTGTATTTGTGGACAGGGGAGAGCAAGCGCACGTTATTTTTTTTGAATTTTTTGAATTTTTTCTTTGCATTGTCGTGTGGATGATGTATATTTGATCTCCCTCCCTCCCCCCATGGGCGTTCAGGTGTAAACCTGGGCGCTCATTTTTTTTCTGCGGTGCGGGGAAGCGCATTCCCGCAGGCGCCGCATCAGCCCCATTTTGACCTCTCATTGCGGAATTTCCCAATCGCAGGACCAGACTATGATACAGTTGACAATGGTGTCTGTTTTTCGTAGTGTTGCTTTGTGAAATTACGACAAACTGACATTTCATCTGTTACACTGAATACATAGCAAGGGATTTATGGAAAAGACCGTTGAACGCGCACGTGAGATGGTGATGGAACTGGTCGCATCCGGACTGACGATGTCGAAAATATCCGATGGTACCGGTGTCAATCCCACCACGCTCGGATGGATCAAGAACGGGAAGATCAAGAAAATCAAGGGCATGACCTTCGATCGGATATGGGACTATTGGTCGGAGAATCCCGGTCCAGAAAATGCGGGTGCCGGACGTGACGAAGGTGTGAGTGAGGGCGATGCGGGGAGTCCTGATGATGCCCGCACCGAGAGCGCGGGGAAGGACAGCGCGGCTCCGTCATCAGAAGGAACGAAGCTCGTCGGAACGAAGCTCGAGCAGTCTTTTCAAATGGTGAAGGACCTGCTTCGTCACGGACAAAGTTCCGCACAGATCATCCGTGCGACGGGAATAGCGCCCATGACCATCTCCATGCTCCGCAATGAGAAGTCCAAACGCGTCACCAACAAGGTCTACGACCGTCTTCGGGATTACTGGCGGCAGCAGCTGAACGGGAAGGTCACGGAAGCGGCCGGAGAATCCGCCTCCGCGGAAGCTGCGCAGGCGCCGGTAAAGAAGCTTCAGCAGGTGCCGGGAAAGAAGGAGAAGCAAACGGAAACGTCCTACGCCGGTTTTGTCA
>JAVVFP010000269.1:0-4659 GCA_032250495.1 Bacteroidota bacterium
CCGCGCGAGGTGACGCTGCGTCCGGCGTTCACCGACCGCATCCTCGGCATCGAAATCGCCGCCGGGGAGCAGCGCCGCATCCTCGACGCGCTCGAAATCGTCACGCTCCCGCAACCGGACGGCAGCTTCCGTTGCCGCATCCCGACGTTCCGCAGCGATCTCGAGCGGGAGATCGATCTCGTAGAGGAAATTGCGCGTATACACGGCTACGACAATATTCCCGTCCCGAAGCGCATCGAGATGCACGTCGGCGACGGCTTCGACGCCCTGGCTTTCCAGAATCGCCTCCGCGGAATCCTCCTCGGTTTCGGCTGTGACGAAATTCTATCCTCCAGCCTGGTCCCGCGCTCTCATGCCGCCATCGGGGGAGAGGCCGACAGCGTGGCGGAAGTGCGCAATCCGGTCAGCAAGGAGCGTCCCGCCCTGCGCAGCGGCATGATCGCATCGCTGCTCGAGGCCGTCGACGTCAACGTGCGCAATGGTTTGTCCTCGCTGCGCATCTTCGAAATCGGCAGCGTCTTCTCCAGGGAGGGGGAAGAGGCCTTCGGCGAGCGCAAGATGCTGGGCGTGGCCGTGACGGGATACAGCACCGAGCGCGCATGGAACGAGCAGGAACGGCCCGCCGATTTTTTCGATATCAAGGGAATACTCGCGTCCATTCTCGACGCGCTGTATCTTGACAAAGAGAGTATCTTTTACTATGATAGAACCAGTACTTTAAGTGAGCAAGTTCTAACGCTTGAAGTCAAAGGAAGATATGCAGGTCAGGCTGTTGCAGTTTCTGATGCGATTCTCGCAGCATTCGACATTGATCAGCCTGTCTTCTATGCCGAACTGGATCTCGCGGTGCTGGAAAGCGCACTGCCGGAGAGGCAGACGTACCGGGCCGTCCCGCGCTACCCGAGCGTAACACGCGATCTCGCGATAGTGGTGACGAAGGACGTCCAGGCCCGGGAAATCGAGGATGCCGTCCGTGCTGCCAACCCCGCCCATCTCAGAGATGTTCGTGTGGTTGATGTGTTTACCCACGAAAGCCTGGGCGCGGAGAAAAAAAGCATCGCGTTCACCATGAGTTTCCAGGCCGCAGATCACACGCTGACCGACGAGGAAATCGGCGCTGCAATGGATGCGGTGGTGGCTGCGGTCAAGACGACACTCGGTGCAGAACTGCGCATATAACGGTTTCGTTCATTCATTCGGATCTTCCCATGGTGCAAGACGATATGTCGCCGCAGGGCGGGGGTGCACAGAACGCGGTACAGCATGCCCTGAAAGGGCTCTGGGAACGCGTCCAGAAGGCCGCGGACATGATCACGCAGCTGCGTGCCGACAACCGGGCGTTGCGCGCCCGCGTCGAAGAACTCGAGACCGCCGTGCGCGATCAGCAGGCGCTTCTCAATGAAAAAGACAACAAGGTGAAGGAGTTACTGGAAAAATCAGCGACGCTCTCGTCTGTTGATGTTGGCGAAGGACTTTTATATCTTGCGCCTGACGAAAGAGAGGCACTGGAGCGTCAGATAAACGATCTGATTGCACGTATCAACGCGCATCTCGGATCGGACACCAGATGAAATTGACACGGCCCTTTTTACGATCGATTGTGATCTTTATAATTTAGGTTCTTCTGAAACATGGAATCGAAAAGCATACGCGTTCGCATATACGGATCGGAATATCCGCTCAGGGTTGATGACGAAGCACTGACCACGCGCGCCGCAGAGCATCTGGACAAGATGATGCAAGACCTGCATGCGCAGATCCCTGATCAACCGCCCGTGACACTCGCCGTGCTTTCCGCACTCAATGTCTCCGAGGAACTCTTCCATGTCAATCAGGACAAACAGAAACTGAATCAAACCGTCGAGCAGGAAATCCGTTCCATGACCCAGCTGATCGACCGGGCCATGGAGGGAGACTGAGCGACGCGCAGGAAGAATACCGCACTACAATCCGATCACTGGTCGCGTTAAAAAGAACCAACACTTTTTATCTGGGAATCTGACTCTTTCCATCAATTGCAGGCCTCAATCCTCGTGATTTCGCCGCTTGCGGCGGACAGTGGAAGCAAAAGATGCGAAGGCATTTACCCACTGTGCTTGGCAGGGTTCTTTTTCACCCTCCCCGGTTGATCGGTGTAGTGCGGTTATTTTATTCTGGAGGATACAACAATAATGCAAGTCGAACTGTACTGGCTGCTGCCGACCGTGGTTGCGCTCTGCGCCGCCTTCCTTTTTCTCGGTTGGCTCCTCGCCGCGCGCGTCAGCCAGAACAAGATATCCGTCGCCGAGCAGCGCGCGAGGGAAATTCTTGAGGGGGCCGAGAAAGAGGCCCAGCACCTGAAAAAGGAAAAGCTGCTGGAAGTGAAGGACGAGTGGTTCCGCAAGAAACAGGAAGCGGAAAAGGAAATCAATCGACAGCGCAACAAGCTGCACAACCGCGAGAAACAGCTCACAAGTCGCGAAGAAAGTCTTAACAGCAAGTTCGAAATCGTCAACAAGAAGGAAGCCGCGATCGAGGAGGGCGAAAACGAGCTCATCGAGAAGCAGCAGGAGCTCGAAGAGCGCCGCGAACGGGTGCACGAGATCATCGCCGAGCAGACCGAGAAGCTCGAACGTGTCTCCGGCCTGTCGCGCGACGACGCACGCAACATGCTCATCGAGACGCTGACAAGTGACGCCAAGCTGCAGGCTGCGCAACAGCTCAAGGAAATCCGCGACGAGATGAAGACCACGGCAAAGAAGGAGGCGCAGCGCGTCATCCTTCAGGCCATACAGCGGACGGCCTCCGATCACTCGGTGGAGACCACGGTGAGCGTGTTGAACCTGGCGAGCGAGGACATGAAGGGACGCATCATCGGACGCGAGGGACGCAACATCCGGGCGTTCGAGGCGGCTACGGGCATCGACGTGATCGTCGACGATACGCCGGAAGCGGTGATACTCTCGGGCTTCGATCCCTTCCGCCGCGAGGTGGCGCGCATCGCGCTCGAAACGCTCATGGCCGACGGACGCATCCATCCCGCGCGCATCGAGGAAGTGGTCGAGAAGGTGCGTAAGGACCTCGAAGAAGAAATTTTCCGGGTCGGAGAAAACACGCTGCTCGACGTCGGCATACACAATGCGCACAACGAGATCAAGCGCATGGTCGGAAAGATGAAATTCCGTTCGAGCTACGGACAAAACCTGCTCCAGCACTCGGTCGAAGTCGCCTGGCTCTGCGGTATCATGGCCACCGAACTCGGTCTCGATCCGAAAATCGCCACGCGCGCAGGACTGCTGCACGACATCGGCAAGACGGTGGACAGGAATGTCGAAGGACCGCACGCCCTGCTGGGCATGGAAATCACGAAGAAATTTCGTGAGCATCCCATCATCGTCAACGCCGTCGGTTCGCATCACGACGACATCGAGATGGAGTCGCCGTACGCACCGCTCGTCCAGGCGGCGGATGCCATCAGCGGCGCACGTCCGGGCGCCCGCAGGGAATCTCTCGAAGGATATGTCAAGCGTCTCGAAAAGCTCGAGAACATCGCCACCGGTTTCGAAGGTGTGGCGAAGACCTACGCGATACAGGCGGGACGCGAGGTGCGCGTGATGGTCGAGCACGACCGCATCGACGATACGCTTGCCGACCAGCTCGCAACCGATATCGCCGAAAAAATCCAGAGCGAAATGGAGTATCCCGGACAGATCAAGGTGACCGTGATCCGGGAAAAACGTGCAATCGCCTTCGCCCGCTGACGAAGCTGAACAGGTATGGGCGCAGACAACATATCGTCACTGGGACCGCGGCTTCTGATCGGACTCACCGGAAGCATCGGTGCCGGGAAGAGCACGGTCGCTTCCCTCATCGAAAAACGCCATCCCGTCCTTTACACGGACCGCATCGCCCGCGACATCATGGAGCAGGACGATGCGGTCCGTGATGCGATCACCGAACGCTTCGGCGTGCAGGCCTACCTCTCGGACGGAGCAGTCGACCGGCGCTTCCTGGCGGAACTCGTGTTCGAGGACGCAAAAAAACTCGCCGCACTCAATGAAATCGTTCATCCCCCGACGGTGCGCGCCGTCAATGCGCGCGCCGCGGAACTGCACGACGAGGGACAACGCATGGTCTTCGTCGAATCCGCGCTCATCTTCGAAGCGGAACTCGATCAGCAGTTCGACTATATCGTGGCAGTGATCGCGGACGTGCAGCGCGCCACCGAACGCATCATGCGGCGTGACGGTGTCGACGCAGCCGCCGTCGAGCGGCGCATGCGGGTGCAGCTGCCACCGGAGGAGAAAGCGGATCTCGCGGATTTCACCATCCGGAACAACGGCAGCCTGGAGGATCTCGAGCGCAGTACCGGGGCCATCCTCACCATTCTCAACAGCCTGGGCACACGGCCTGCGGCATGACACCACCCCTTCAGACCGACGTTCTCGTTATCGGCAGCGGCATCGCGGGACTCTTCTACACCCTCAAGGTCGCCGATTCCCGTCGTGTCGCCCTGGTGACCAAAAAGGAGACCGTCGAATCCAATACGAATTATGCGCAGGGAGGTATCGCATCGGTTTTCGCCGATGACGACAGCATGCAGTTGCACATGCAGGATACGCTGCAGGCAGGCAAGGGCATGTGCCACCCCGATGTGGTCGAAATGGTCGTACGGGAAGG
>JAVVFP010000270.1:0-4659 GCA_032250495.1 Bacteroidota bacterium
GAAGGTGAGTCCCCCGATGGAATTTCCGACCATTCCTTTCCCACTGGACTGCTCGTAAATCTCCTGCCACTGCCCGAGGAGATACCGCGCCTGCGTGCGCTGGTCCTCGCGCATCTCTCGCGCATTGAACGCATCGGCGCCGAATTCCGTAAACAGTATCGGCATGCCGAGTTTTTCCTTGACGACCTGGAAGGCGTCGCGGAACGAGATCCCGCGGTACATGTTTGTGCCGAATATGTCGATGTCTTTTGTCTCACGCGCGATGATGTCGATGTACTGCAAGTCGCCGTTCGCAATCGCGACAGGTCGTTTTGTATCACGCTGCTTGATGGCGCGCGCCGCCTCGCCGAAGAGGGAATAGAGGTACTGCGCCTTGGCCGCCATGCGCTCACCCTCGGGCAGGGCCTCGGTTTCAGCCGAACGCCATTCGAGACCATAATTGTTCTCATTGCCGAGCAGCCAGATCAGTACGCCGGGAACGTCCCTGAACTGCTCGACGAGCGCAATGATCTCACCGATCAGCACCTCGCGCGTGCGCGGGTCCGAGTAGTCCGTTTTTGGAATGTATACTCCATCGACGGTAACGCCGTATCGCCCCATGGCGTGATTGAGAACGGTGTATATGCCGTACTTCTCATAAATGTAGCGGACCCAGCGCGGTGGAACCCCCACGTACTGCCGGATCGCGTTGACGCCCATGTTCTGCAGCATGCGCATCTCCCTGTCCAGCGCGGCCACGATGACATCGTCCGACTGTGTCCACAGGCTGTAGGAGTAATTCGTGCCGACAGGGAAATAATCCCAGTTCATGCCAAGTACCATGAAGTCCCTGCCGTCAACCTGAAGGCGCATGCCCGCATCGTCCGAGTGGACAAGGACGGTCTGCACCTGGGCGGCGACAGGATGGGATAGGGCGATCAGCAGACCAAACACTATGGCCAGGCCCGGTAGCATTGTGATGTGACGGAAACGCGGGACATTGATCGAATCCATGAGATCCTCCTCACAATAGGGGAAGCGCCGGCATGCCACGAAAAAGGATATTACGAGATCGGGAGCGGCGCACTTTGTTCGAATTGCAAACAATGTAGGAAGATCCACATGCGTTGTCAAGAAAAAAATGTCAAACTGTGGCAATAAAATCAATGAATATGCTGTGTGATCGGATTTTCTTCTTGACAAACGGACTTTACATGATTATTTTGCTGGCGAACAAAGTCACATTACGCATCGCCCGATCCGCCGCCCCGGCCGAGAGCACAGGCGATGGACCATTGACAGAACCGGAGGCCCGAGATGTTCACGCACCGCAGACAACGCGTTCCCGTACTGGCCGTGCTCGCGACCCTGCTTTTTTCAGCGGGCTGCGAACGCGACGAGAGCACGCTGGCACCCGCAACCTACCCGGTGGAGGCCGAGATATTTATCGATGAATTCGGTCCCGCCGTCAGTTTCCAGGCTTTTCTCGGTTCGAAGCTCGACGCGCTCGATGTCACGACCACGGAGACATACCGGGGCAACCGGGCGCTGCAGTTCATCATCCCTAACGAGGGTGACGCGGCGGGAGGGTTCGCGGGTGGTGCATTCGTGAGCGAGAGCGGCCGCGACCTGAGCGGCTTCAACGCGCTCACTTTCTGGGCGAAGTCCTCCATGCCCGCCACGATAAACGAGGCGGGGTTTGGGAACGACAATACCGGGTCATCCCGCTATGTCGCCTGGAAATCAGGTCTTTCGGTGTCGACGACCTGGCGCAAGTATGTCCTTCCCATACCGGATCCGGCGAAACTTACGGGGGAGAAGGGGCTCTTCTTTCTTGCGGAGGGACCGGAGGGAGGAGACGGCTATGTGCTGTACATCGACGATGTGCAGTTCGAGTTGCTGGGTACCATCGCGCATCCGCGTCCCTCAATTGCGAGCAGGACGCTGGTCGCAGAGATCGGAGATTCCTTCACGGTGGGCGGACTCGAGGTCTCCTTCGACATCAGCGGTGAACGGGGGTCGATCAACGCCATGCCGGGGTATTTCACCTTCACTTCTTCCGATCCCGCCGTCGCGACAGTGGATGCGGACGGTGTGATAACCGCGGTCGGGCTCGGACAGGCGAGGATAACCGCCCTGGTCGGTGCGCAGGAAGCGGACGGCGTGGTCAGCATCAGCGTGGGAGAACCCGCGGAAGGTCCTTCGGCTCCCGCTCCGACGCCCTCGCAACCGGCAGCCTCGGTCATTTCGCTGTTCAGTGACGCGTACACGGATGTATCCGTTGATACATGGTCCGCGGACTGGGACGACGCGCAGGTCGAAGACGTGCAGATCGCGGGCGATAACGTCAAGAAATATTCGCAGCTCGCTTTTGCCGGCATCGAGTTCACCTCGCGCCTGGTGGATGCCTCGGAGATGACACATTTCCATATGGACGTCTGGACACCTGATCCCACCGACGCCGCTGAATCCTTCCTTATCAAGCTCGTGGATTTCGGCCCGGACGGCGTGTTCGGGGGAGGGGACGATGCCGAACATGAACTCGCGTTCAGCGCGTCTTCCGCACCGGCGCTCACACCCAACGCATGGGTCGGTATCGATGTGCCGCTGAGCGCCTTCGCGGGACTGCGCACGAGGGGACATCTCGCCCAGCTTGTCATCTCCGGCAGCGTCACGACCGTTTTCATCGACAACATTTATTTCTACAGCGGTGCCGCAGCGACGAGTCCCACGACGCCCGCGCCCGCTCCCACGTTGCCGGCGACTGATGTCATATCACTGTTCAGCAATGCGTACAGCAACGTCAGCATCGATACATGGTCGGCGGAATGGGATGACGCCGAAGTGGAGGGTATTCGCATCGCCGGAGACGACATCAAGAAATACAGCAATCTCGTATTCGCCGGCATCGAGTTCACCTCCAGCACCCTCGACGCCTCAGGGATGACGCACTTCCATATCGATGTCTGGACTCCGGATCCCGTCGAGGCTCCCGGCGGACTGCGCATCAAGCTGGTGGACTTCGGCGCGGACGGGAAGTACCAGGGCGGTGACGACGTGGAGCACGAACTGACATTCAACCGCAGCAGTACGCCCGCACTTCGCAGCGGCAGCTGGATCGGTCTCGACATCCCGCTCTCCGCTTTTTCCGGTCTCACAACCCGCGCGCACCTGGCGCAATTGATCATTTCCGGCGAACCAAATTCAGTATTCATCGATAATGTTTACTTCCACAAATAAACCGTTGCCGCATCTTCCCGCGGCCTCGATCGGTCTCCGTAACGGCGGCGACGGGCAGACCAGAGTCCGTGTCGGGACGGAATCCGTCAGGCCGCTCGCGGATATCGTTCTCGAGCTGATATGGCGGGAGAAGCGCATTTCACGCGCCGACATCGCGCGCCGCACGCAGCTCGCGCGCTCCACCGTCTCGGATATCGTGCGGGAACTCCTCGCGACAGAGCTGATCGCCGAGGTCGGTACCGAGCGCTCGAGTGGGGGACGTAGGCCGGTTGTGCTGGAATTCCAGGACGATGCCTTCGGCATACTCGGCGTCGACATCGGGGCAACACACATTTCAGTTGCGCTGACCAACCTGCGGGGCCGTGTGCTTGCATGGCGCGAACAGCTGCGCCCGGTACGGACCGATCCCGAAGTCAGCCGTGCCCTTGTCGCACAGCTCTGTGACGAATGCCTGGCCGAGTGGGGAAAGGGGAAGAAACGGCTTCTCGGTATCGGTGTCGCCGTCCCGAGTCCTGTCGATCCCCGTCACCCCGACCGCGTCTCCGAGGTCGTCCTTCCGGCCTGGCGCGGACAGGTGGGACTCGAGGAACTGCACCTGCGCTACGGGGTGCCGGTGCTGATCGACAACGACGCGAATCTCGGCGCCCTCGCCGAGGGCTGGTGGGGTGCAGGACGAAACGTACGGGACTTCACCTACATCAAGGTTGCAACGGGCATCGGCGCGGGCATCATTCTCGATGGCCAGATTTACCGCGGCAGCACAGGTGTCGCCGGGGAAATCGGCCATCTCGCCATCGATCCGCATGGGAGTCCCTGCGTGTGCGGTCTGCGCGGCTGCCTCGCGACCTTCATCGGAACGCGTGCCCTGCTCGACCGTGCCACCACGCTCCGCGCGGAATATCCCGGCAGTACCCTCTCGGCCGATGACCTCAGCATTTTCGCTCTCGAAGACGCGGCGCTCTCGGGTGACACCCTTGCGGTGCAGGTGGTCGAGGAAGCCGCCGAGCATCTCGGCATCGCGATCGCCGGGCTGCTCAACCTCGTGAATCCCGCCATGGTCATCCTCGGCGGCAGCCTGACGCGCGGTGGCGACCTGCTGCTGGACCCGCTTCGCGAGGTCGTGCGCAACCGCACACTCGTCACGTCGGTGGCGGCGACCGAAATCCGTATCGGGGAACTCGGTCCACGGGCGGTGGCGCTCGGCGCGGCCACACTTGTCATCAACGCCGCCTTCGCCGACCCCTCGCTTTTTCCCCGTTCACGCAAACAGAAAGTGCAGGTATGAAAACGATGATGACACCCATTCACCTGGTCATGAGTGCGATGCTGCTGCTGTCGATCAGCGGCTGCGACGACAACGGCTCCGATCCCGATTCTCCTTCCTGGCAGCTTGTGTGGCAGGACGAATTCGACGGACCGGAGGGACAGATACCCGACCCG
>JAVVFP010000271.1:0-4648 GCA_032250495.1 Bacteroidota bacterium
ACGTGTTCGAATGGTGCTGGGACTGGTATCGCGCAGATTACTATGGCCTCGGCGTGAACACCAACCCGCACGGCCCGGATTCCGGGCAGGAAAAAGTCTGCCGCGGCGGTTCCTACTTCGTGTTCGAGAACGGCTGCCGGTCCAGCTTCCGCTCCATGCTCGCACCCGCGTTCACGGGTGCGGATATCGGCATACGCCTCGCGCGCACGGTAAAATGACCTGCCGTGACGGAACCATCCCCCTGCCATGACCGTTGATTATACCGGCAAAGCACATGCCGCCGGCACCTGCCGCCGGCACCTACCGCCGGCACCTGCCGCCGGCGACATGTTTGCACATTGATTTCCACGACGACATTTGCTACCATGCAGGCACAGCGCCGCAACATCGCTCTTACAATATTCTGATAGAGTACCGCCATGTTCAAACATAAAATCTCCCTCGCCAGCGTCTTCGTCCTGCTCGTTTTCGGCATCTTCATGGGCACGCAGATCCGTGCCGTTTCCGAAGACAACGTCTACGAGCAGTTCAACAAGTTCAAGGACGTGCTCAATTACACGCAGAAGTACTATGTCGACGAAGTCAAGGTTTCCGACCTCGTTTCCCATGCCGTCGAGGGCATGCTCAAATCCCTCGACCCGCACAGCGTCTACATCAGTCCAAAGCAGCTCGAGAAGGTGCAGGAGGATTTCAAAGGCAGTTTTGACGGAATTGGGATCGAGTTCCGCATCGTCAACGATACGATTACGGTGGCGAACGTTATATATGGCGGCCCGAGCGAAAAAGTCGGTCTGCTCTCGGGCGATAAAATCGTCGAGATAGACAATGAGTCCGCCGTCAAGTTCGAAAACGAGGACGTACAGAAGAAACTGCGCGGAGAGAAGGGGACCAAGGTCGTGGTCGGCGTCATGCGCTCGGGCCTCGACGAGCCGATAAGCTTTACGATAACGCGTGACAAGATTCCCCTCTACAGTGTCAACGCCAACTTCCTCCTCGATGACGGCGTCGGCTACATGAGTATCAATCGTTTCTCCTCCACGACATACGAGGAATTCCTCACCGGCCTGCGCGACCTGAAGAAGCAGGGAATGAAGAAGCTCGTCCTCGATCTGCGCGGGAACCCCGGCGGATACCTCGAGCAATCCTTCCGCCTGGCGAATGAATTTCTCGGCCGCGGGCAGAAAATCGTGTACACCAAAGGCCGTCGTTCCGATTTCGACGAGAATTTCGTGGCGACCGGCAGCGGCGAATTCCAGGATCTCCCGCTCATCGTGCTGCTGAGCAACGGCAGCGCCTCGGCCAGCGAAATCGTGGCGGGCGCGGTGCAGGACCATGATCGCGGACTCATCGTCGGCGAGACTTCCTTCGGGAAGGGACTCGTGCAGCGGCAGTTCGAACTCAACGACGGTTCCGCATTCCGCCTGACTACGGCGCGGTACTACACGCCGAGCGGCCGCATGATTCAACGACCGTACGACGGCTCTGACGAGGATTATTACCGTGGCGCGTATCGCAGGGACGAAACCGACGGCGACAATATCGAGCACACCGAGGAGGCGGACAGCACACGCCCGGTGTACAAGACCGACAGTGGACGCCCGGTTTACGGCGGCGGCGGAATCACACCCGACTACATCGTGCGGTACGAAGACCTGAAGCCCTACGTTGCCCGCATGCGTGTCGTCGTCTTCGAGTACGGTACCGCATACATGGACAAGCAGGGTACCGCGCTGCGCAGCAAATTCGAGAACGCGGACGCGGCCGAATTCATCAAGTCGTTCAAAATCACGGATGGCATGATGAAGGAATTCATCGCCTTCGGAGAGTCCAAGGGTGTCGAATTCAACAAGGAAGAATACGAAAAGGACAAGGACTGGCTGATGGCCGTCGTCAAGGCGCAGATCGCCCGGACGCTCTACGGCAACGAAGGACAGTTCCGCGCCATGCTCGAGGTGGACCCGCAGTATGAAAAGGCGGTCAGTCTCTTCCCCGAAGCAAGGAAAATTGCCGGTCTGCGCTGACACACCGAACCATGATTGCGATGACCTGTATACTGAAACGTGGTTTCCTCTGGAGCCACGTTTCTCATTTATCCCGCTGGCGTGCAGGGGGTTCCCGCTCGCTCTCCGCAGCGCCACGGTCCACAGCACCGTTATCCGTGGCCCTGCTGGCCGTGGCTCTGCTCGCAGCTGCGGCCTCACCGTCCGCGGCACAGACGCGTTCGCTGCGATCGTCCGCCTGCAGTCCCAGCACGACGGTGTTTCAGCAGGGGGAGGAACTCACCTACGAGGTGAGTTACCTGGGCATGGGACTGGGCACGATACGCACGCGTGTCACGCGCGTACGCCGGCAGGACGGCTCGCTGCGGGTGGCCATGGAGGGACTGATACGCACATACCGCGGCGTGCCCTTCGTGACGCTCAACACGCTTTTCCAGAGCCAGGTGGGGGACCAGCTGCAGTCCATCGCGTTTCGCAACACGGAATACCTGCGCAACGACACGGTGTACAAGCATATCAGCTATTCCTTCGCGCCGCGCAGGGATGTCGTGCACATCTCGGAAACCGTGGACGACAAGCCCCACTGGGTGCGTGAAGACACGCTCGAACTGGAAGGCAAGCTCTGGCAGGATGGTCTCAGCCTGCTCTTTTTTGCGCGCGCGCACGCCCATGCGAACTGCCGCAAGGAGGTGCCCGTGCTCATGTATCGCAGCAAGGCAACGACGAGCATCCGTTTCGGTGTGGCGAGAGAGGAAATGGACATCGATGCGGTGGATGAAGATATACGCACCGTCAAAATCGAAGGTGAAACCGGCTTCACCGGCATTTTCGGACTCACGGGAGGCTTCGAAGGCTGGTTCAGCGATGATGCCGCGGCTGTTCCCATCAGTGCGAAAATGCATGTTCTGATAGGGAGCGTGTATATTGAACTCGTGAAATGGAAGCGATCCGGGTGGTCGCCTCCGCGCGTGAAAGACTGAAGAGTGAGGAGACCATGATTTATCCATACCAGGGCGTATACCCGCAGATCGATCCGAGTGTATTCATGACGGAGGATGTCATCATCGTCGGCGACGTGCGCATTGCCGAAGACGTCAACATCTGGTTCGGAACCGTCATCCGGGGTGATGTCAACAGGGTCAGTATCGGTGCCCGCACGAATATTCAGGACAACTGTACGCTGCATGAAACCTGGAAAAAGTATCCGCTCGTCCTCGGGGCGGACGTCACGGTCGGACACGGTGCGATATTGCATGCCTGCACCATAGAAGATGCCTGCCTGATCGGTATGGGGGCCAAGGTGCTCGACAATGCCGTGGTCGGCAGCGAATCCCTGGTCGCTGCGGGTGCCGTCGTGCGGGAAGGCTACCATGTCCCTCCCGGCACCCTGGCCGCCGGCGTTCCGGCCAGGGTCATCCGCGACCTGCGCGACGAGGAACGGGCCCACGTCCGCAATTCCGCCGGAAATTACCTGCATTACGTGGCGGAGTACCGGAAGCATCATGACATCGAGAAGGGACTGGATTTTCACTCTTATCTCGAATACCGGAAAAAGGGACGTATATGAGACTGAGTATCCTGCACGACAGCACCATGCTGCAGCGCATCGAAACCGCGCTGCGCGAAGACGTCGGTACCGGTGACATTACGACCGAGTGCACGGTTCCGTCGGATTTGAAGGGCGAAGGGGTGTTGCGGGCCAAGGGCAACGGCGTACTCTCCGGTCTCGAGGTCGCGGCCACCGTGTTCCACCTCGTCGACCGCGACCTCGTGCTCGATGCCAGCATCACCGACGGCATGCCCGTGCTGCGTGGCTCCACGATTGCGGTAGTGCGTGGCAATGTCGCTTCCATGCTCACCGCCGAACGCATCGCCCTCAATTTCCTTCAGCGGATGTCCGGCATAGCCACCGCCACGGCCTCGCTGGTCAGGCTCGTCGAGGGCAGCGGGGCATCCATCCTCGATACCCGCAAGACCGCTCCCTGCCTGCGCGCCTTCGACAAGCTCGCCGTGACGCACGGACGCGGAAGCAACCATCGCTTCGGCCTGGATGACATGGTGCTTATCAAGGACAATCACATCGCGGCGGCGGGGGGATTGAAAGAAGCCGTGGATCTTGTGGCGGCGCGGCTCCCGTCTGACAGCGGCATCAGGATCGAAGTCGAAGCCGCGACGCTCAACCAGGTGATCGAGGCGCTCTCCTGCGAGGCCGTGGATATCATCATGCTCGATAATTTCACACTCGATGAAATGGCCACGGCCGTGAAACTGATCCGGGGAAAACGCAACGACGTGCGCATCGAGGCGTCGGGAAATGTCACCGAGCACACCGTCCGCGGAATCGCGGAAACAGGCGTGGACATGATTTCCGTGGGAGGACTCACACACTCCGTGCCTGCGCTGGATATCTCGTTCAACATCAGCGAGAAGAAAGACTGATATGGCGTTGTCCGCTCCCGCTCCTTCGCTCGCCGAGCTCCGCGCCGCCCTGGGAGGCAGGCCGCGGCTCCCGCTGCATCGCGAGGGCTTTCGCCGGGCGGCCGTGCTTATACCGCTCATACCTGTGGACGGGGACTGGGAACTGCTTCTTACGCGACGTAACAGCGATTTGCCGCATCATCGTGGACAGATCGCCTTTCCCGGCGGCA
>JAVVFP010000272.1:0-4648 GCA_032250495.1 Bacteroidota bacterium
GGTCGAGAGTTTCGAGCATGCCGCGAACGCCGGCATACAGCAACTCGTCGGCGGAAACGGCATCGACGTACTCGCTGTGTACCTGCCGATACACCCCACCGAGGATATCGAAGCCTCGCAGAAAGCGCTGCGTGCTGTCGTCGATCGCCGCAGTCAGGAGCAGAACCGGGATGACGAGCAGTAACAGCAGGAGGATCCGTCGATTCATGCCTCTCATGCCTGTTCTCCTTCCGTATCGTGCGTCGGCGACACGAGCTTTGCGCTTATGCGCTCCCAGATCTGTTCGGCGATTTCCTCCGCGGGACGCACCCCGTCGATGACAAGGATGCGTGCGGGGAATTTCGCGGCGAGGCGAAGGTAGCCATCACGGACGCGGCGGTAAAAATCCTCGCCGGCGTTTTCCATACGATCAGTGTCGCCTGCGCGCTGCGGGCGACGGGCAAAGCTTTCGGCCACCGGGATGTCCATGAAAAAAGTCATATCCGGTGAAATGCCGTGCGTAGCGAGCTGATGCACCCGCTGCAGGGCCTCGAGGTCCAGTCCCCGTCCGTAACCCTGGTAGGCAGTGGAAGAATCGAAAAAACGGTCCGCGATCACGAGTACTCGGCGGCGCAGCGCAGGGGCGATGACATCCTGCACGAGCTGGGAGCGGGAGGCGCTGAAAAGCAGGAATTCCGAAACGGGATCCATGTTCCCGTGGGACGGATCGAGCAGCAGAGTGCGGATGCGCTCGGAGATTTCCGTCCCGCCGGGCTCCCGCACGAGAAGACTCTCCACCGACGCATTTTCCAGTCTGCGGAGCAACAGGGTGATCTGCGTGGATTTTCCGGAAAAATCGATGCCTTCAAAGCTAATGAACATGAGTATATCCTCGGGGGTCAGGAACGGGGATGAAAGGTTTTGTGCACCTCCTTGAGGTATTCACGGTCGACGTGCGTATAAATCTGCGTCGTGCTGATGTCTGCGTGTCCGAGCATTTCCTGGACGGATCGCAGGTCCGCCCCGCCCTCGAGGAGATGCGTCGCGAAGGAATGACGGAAGGTGTGCGGGTGAACGTCGCGGGAGATGCCCGCCCTGGACGCGTATTTCTTGGTAATCGTCAGGATGGTCATGCGGCTGAGTCCGCCACCGCGATTGTTGAGGAACATGTGCGGGGTCGGCTTGCCGCTGCGCAGGAGACGGGGACGGCTGCGGCGCAGGTACAGATCGATCCAGAGCATGGCCTGGCCTCCGATGGGGATGATGCGCTCCTTGCGACCTTTGCCGAATACGCGCACGAGCTGATCCGATGCCAGGAACTGGTCGACGGTCAGCGAGGTCAGCTCACTGACGCGTATCCCTGTCGCGTAGAGCGTTTCGAGGATGGCCCGATCACGGATACCAAGAACGTCCTGCGTGTCCGGCTGCTCGAGAATGGCGATGGTCTCTTCCGTGGTGAGGACGAGCGGAAGATGGCGCGTCAGTGCCGGTGTGTCGAGCTGTTCGGAGGGATTGCTGTCGCTCAGACCTTCCTGGAGCAGAAAGCGGTGGTAATGCCGAATCGAGGAGATGGCACGCGCCATGGACGCGGAGGCGAGTCCGGCCTCGCGCAGATCGGAGAGGAAATCTGTGATGTCCCGCAGGCCGATATCAGCGGACGTCGTGATTCCCTTTTCTTCATCCAGCCAGGACAGGTATCTGCGGACGTCCTGCATGTACGCGGCGATGGAGTGATCGGAAAAACCGCGTTCGATCGTCAGGTACGTACGAAAACCCTGCTGGGCTGTTTTCATTGCCGGATGCATCAGAACGAATCGAGCTTCTTGATACGCTGCAGCAACGCGTCGGTTGTCGAGGGGAGGTTGAGAAGTTTCGCCGTGCGGTCGGCCATCTTTTTCGCTGCCGCGGCGTCTTCCTCGCTGGGGTACTTGATGCGGCTGTGGTGGATACCGGTGAGAATATTGAGAAAACTCTGCTTGACAGTCGTGATTTCCCGGAAAGTCAGGTCGCAGTTCTCGAGCTCGCCGTCCGCAAGTCGTTGCGCGACGATGCGGTCGATGAGTTCGCGGATTTTCTCAATGGTCGGTTCGTCGATGGCACGTGTCGCCGCCTCGATGGTATCGGCAAGCATCACGATACCGGTTTCCTTCGAATACGGCTTCGGTCCCTTGTACTGGAAATCGTCTCGAATAATGTCGTGCTCGCCCTTGCTTTTCTCCTTTTCATAGAAATAACTGACGAGCGTTGTACCGTGATGCGCGGGAATGAAGTCGATGACGCGATCCGGGAGATTGTGTTCCCGGGCCAGCTCGATACCGCGAATGACATGGTTGATGATTTTCCTGGCGCTGTCGCGAGGTTCGAGACGATCATGCAGATTCTGATTGCTGATCTGGTTTTCGACGAAATATTCCGGCTCGAGCATTTTCCCGATGTCGTGATAGTACGCGCCGACGCGGGCCAGCGTTGCATTGGCTCCGATGGACGTGGCGGCAGCCTCCGCGAGTGTTCCCATGACAATGCTGTGATGGAAGGTGCCGGGAGCCCGGGAGGAAAGATCCCGCAACAGCGGATGATTGAAATCCGAAAGTTCGAGCAGCGTCAGATCCGTGGTGATGCGGAAAACCTTTTCGAAGAAAATCAGCAGACCGAAGGTGATCACCGGTGAAAGCACGCTGTTGGCCAGCGCGTATGCACCCGCTTCCGCCATGTCGATCGCGGGAAGGGAGCGCTGGAGGCCGCCGATGACGATCGTGAAGGCGTAGCCGAGGAAGATGAACGCGAGTGAGCGGAAAATCTGTGTCCGGTTCTTGATGTCGCGTACGGTGAAAATTGCCAGGGATCCCGCGACGACGGATGCGAGGATGATGGAATACTCGTTTCCGCGAAGTGCACCGACGAGCAGGGAAATGGAGACCGTAGTGTAAAACGCGAGACGCGAGTCAAAGATCACGGTCATCAGCATCGCAGCGGTCGGAACGATGATCAGGTATTCGACCGGACCGCTGACCGGAAGCGTGAATGTCAGGTAGGAAAGGAAGGCGATGAGCATGATGATCACGCTGATCAGCAGGAGGCGCGAATTGTCGGCCATGATGCGCTTACGGAACAGCGCGAGGTAGATGACGGGGAGGAAGAGGATGGCGATGGTGTGCCCGAGTCGACCGATAAATTGGAGTATGGCGTTTCCGTCCCCCGTACGCTCGGACTTCGCGCGCATGTAGGAGTCGAGTTTCGCCTTGATCTCCGGCGTTACACGCTCATGCCTGCTCACGATCCGCTCATTCTCCTTGACGATGCCGTTCGTGCGAAGCACGTTGTTCATTGCCGCCTGAATGGCGAATTGCGTCTGGGCGTCGTTGTATACGATGTTGGGCCGCAGCAGGGGATATACAAGTGCGACGGCGAATTCCACTGCGGTGGTGTCGCCGTCGAGACGCTCGAACAGGCTGCTCTGAAGCGCGTCGAGCATCTCGGGCTGATCATGGAAATCGGCGACCGGGCGGCGTACTTCCGTGGTGCTGTCGATGCGGATTGCGAGAATGTCCTGCTTGAAGCGCGATTTTTCCCGATCGAGAAAGCCGGTGCCGTAGATCTCTCGCACGGACGCGGTCAGTGCGCTGCGGACCCGCGAGAGCAGCCTCGGTCCGTTGCTCTCGTCCCAGATCCGGAGCAGATAGCGCCAGTATCGGGAGGAGAGTGCGACGGGGTTTTCCGCGCTGCGGTTTGCACTGCGACTCAGGCTGTCGGCAAGGGCGATACGGCGTGCGGTCCGCCGATTGCGCGGCAACTGTGCCGTGGCCGAAGCGGCGCTCCGCTCGAGCACGCCGTACATCCGTAGCAGTGTGTCGAGCACCATGTCGTCAATATGCCGGTAGCGGTCAAAACTCAGCGGTGTGCTCAGCGCGGCCTCACGCTGTTCCTTTTCGACCAGGACGGGGTCGCGAAGTATGGAAAAGCTGAACGGCGCGATCAGGTCGTCCTGTATCCAGATGTTCCCTTCCTTGTACTCGTACTGATGTTCGAGTCCGCTCGGGAACAACAGCGCGATCGTCACGACCAGTAGGACGGCGAGACTGATTTTGACCGTCATGCTGGACTTGAGAAATGTGCCGATACGGCGGTCACTCTCAGCGGATTGCGTTTGTTTGTCGGTCATACTTTCTGTTTCCTGGTCATCCGATTTGCCGTCGTCCGATCATGCGGAAAAAATCTGCCACGCCCCCTTCGTCATTGCCGCGCGTCGTGACGATATCACAGGAGGTGCGCAGTTCAGTGTTCGCATTGCGCATGGCTGCCGAGACACCTACGAATTTACACATTTCCAGATCGTTTGTATAGTCGCCGATCGCCGCCGATGCGGTGCGTGCGATGCCCAGGTGCTCGAGTACCGCACGGACCCCGGTTTCCTTGCTGACGTTGCGCGGGCGCACCTCGAGGTAATACCGGTCGTTGCCCGAACCGCTCTGGTACAGAATACGCATCAGGCGTTTGCCGAAGCGCTTGGCGAGCGTTACGGACAGCCTCTGTACGGACTGATAGGTGCCGCTGGCGCAGAGCGTGACCGCCTGTTCGTAGTACGGTTGCAGCGTATCGACGCGCAGCTTCTCGTCATCGCCCGACCGCAGGTAGCGTGGGAGTACGGGACGTTCCTCCATGCTGAAAATTC
>JAVVFP010000273.1:0-4641 GCA_032250495.1 Bacteroidota bacterium
CGCTGCCCGTCATGCTGCTGAGCATGCTCCCGATGCTGCCGTTCATGCGCACCGCCTGGCCGTTGTCGATGGCGGATACGACGGGACTGCTGCTCGTGCTCACGACGCCGGTACTTTTTCTGCCGGGACGACGTTTTTTCGCGGGTGCGTGGACGATGTTGCGCCACGGTGTGGCGGACATGAATACGCTCGTGGCCGTGGGTACGGGGGCGGCCTACGGGTACAGTCTCGTCGCCGTACTGTTCCCGCACTGGCTGGGACTCGAGCGCGGTCATTTCGACGTGTATTTCGACACGTCGGCGACCATTATCACGCTCATCCTGCTCGGCCGCTGGCTGGAGGCGCGGGCCAAGGGGCGGGCCACCGAGGCCATACGAAAGCTCATCGGTCTGCAGCCGCGCACGGCGCGCGTGCTGCGGGACGGCGAGGAAATGGAAATTCCCACGCGGGATGTCCTGCACGGCGATCGCGTGATCGTGCGGCCGGGTGAGCGCATTCCCGTCGACGGGAACGTGCTCGCAGGCGCCTCGTCGGTGGACGAGTCGATGATAAGCGGGGAGCCGCTTCCCGTCGAGAAGAGCGCGGGTGACCACGCCGTCGGCGGTACGGTGAACCAGGAAGGCAGTCTCACCCTTGAAGCCACCGCCGTCGGGGCGGACACCGTGCTGGGACATATTGTCCGCATGGTGGATGAGGCGCAGGGCTCGAAAGCTCCCGTGCAGAAACTGGTCGACCGCATCGCGTCCGTTTTCGTTCCGGTCGTCATCGTACTCGCCGTCATCACCTTCGTCGTCTGGATGCTGCTGCCGGGGACGGACTTCGCCGGGGCGATGTTGCATTTCATCGCCGTGCTCATTATCGCCTGTCCCTGTGCGCTGGGACTCGCGACGCCCGCGGCCATCATGGTCGGGGTAGGCGTGGGCGCGGAACGCGGCATTCTCATCAAGGATGCGGAAAGCCTCGAGCGCGCGAAAGGCGTGGATGTGGTGGTGCTCGACAAGACGGGAACCGTCACCGAGGGACGTCCCGCGGTCACGGCCGTCCTGCCGCTGGAGGGGACGGGGGAAGAGGAACTCCTCGCACTCGCCGCGTCGGCGGAACTCCCCTCCGAGCATCCCCTGGGCGCCGCCGTGCTTCGCGAAGCGCGTGCGCGCGCATACGCCCTGCGCACGCCGGAATCCTTCCAGTACGAACCGGGGAGCGGTGTGACCGCCTTCATCGAAGGGGACGCCGTACAGGTCGGCAATGCCGCGCTGATGAAATCCTACGCGGTCACGCTGCCGGACGATACCTGGTTGCAGTCCGCCCGCCACGCGGGTAATACGCTGCTCTACATTGCGGTCAACGGCCGACTGGTCGGTGCGCTTACGCTGGCGGACCGTGTTCGTCCGCGATCGGCGGATGCCATTGCCCTGCTGCGCCGTCAGGGAATTGACGTCATCATGCTGACGGGCGACGGTGAGCATGCCGCGCGGGATATCGCCCGGCGGGCGGGCATCGATCAAGTCATCGCGGGCGTACGGCCCGAGGAAAAGGCGGAGGAGATCCGGCGCCTGCAGGAGAGCGGACGACGGGTCGCCATGGTGGGTGACGGAATCAACGACGCGCCCGCGCTGGCCCGTGCGGACGTCAGTATCGCCATGGGCAGCGGGACGGATATCGCGATGGAGACGGCGGACATCACGCTGATGCACAGTGACATCCACGGCGTCGTCGACGCCATGGCGCTTTCGCGCCGCACGCTCGGAAAAATCCGGCAGAACCTGTTCTGGGCCTTCGTCTACAATGTGATAGGAATCCCCCTGGCCGCCATCGGCATGCTCAGTCCCATGGTCGCCGCGGCCGCGATGGCCTTCAGCTCCGTGAGCGTCGTCAGCAATTCCCTGCTCCTGCGTCGTTTCCGGTCCGTCTCAGCCCGCTGAATGTGCGCCTTCCTCCGCCCCGGCATCGTGTTTGACGGCAGGGACGGTCCAGAGGCGCGCGAGCAGTTTCTTTACCTCGATGAGCAGGACGATGGAGAGCGATGTTCCCACGCAGATCATCCATTCGGCGACGGTCAGCGGTGCCACGCGAAGGAGGGTGTTGAGTCCGGGAATATGTATGGCTGCCACCTGGAGGGTCAGGGAAACCAGCATGATGAGCAGCAGCGGGCGGTTGCTGAAAGGACCGATGTGCAAGAGGGAGGAATGCACGGAGCGGGAATTGTGCACGTTCCAGATCTGGAACAACGCCAGCGTGACGAAAGCCATCGAGCGCGCCTTCTCCAGCGGGAAGCCCTGCAGATCCGGAGTGACGCTGTAGTACCCGTAGGTGCTGAGCGCCCACTGGTACACGCCGAGCGTTCCAAGCATCATGATGATGCCCGCGATGAGTATGGTCACCAGCATCTCCTTCGGCACCAGTCCCGCGTTCGCCGGACGCGGCGGACGGCGCATGACGTCGCCGTGCTCTTTTTCATAGGCGAGGGGGAAGGTGCTGATGCCGTCGGTGACCAGGTTGATCCAGAGCAGCTGTGCGGGGAGCAGGGGGAGGGGCATGCCCGCGAGTATGGAGGCCGTCAGCGTCAGCACGCCGCCGAAGCTGGTACTGAGCACGAACAGAATGATGTGCCGGAGGTTGTCGAAAATCACCCGTCCATGGCGTACCGCGGCGGCGATGGATGAGAAATTATTGTCCATCACCACCATGCTCGACGCTTCCTTGGCGACATCGGTTCCCGCTCCCATGGCGACACCGATGTTGGCCGCCTTGAGTGCGGGCGCGTCGTTGACCCCGTCGCCGGTCATGGCGACGATATGATCGCGCTGTTGCAGCTGCCGGACGATGCGCAGCTTGTGCATCGGGGAGACGCGCGCGTACACCTCCGTCATGTCGCTGAGCGCACGCAGGCGCTTGTCGCTCATCTTCTCGACCTCGGCACCGGTAAGCACGTCGATCTGCTCGTCGTCGAGCCGCAGCTGCCGGGCGATGGCGCGCGCGGTGTCCCTGTGGTCACCGGTTATCATGATGACCTTGATACCCGCCCTGCGACAGTCCTCCACGGCCTGCCGCGCTTCCTCGCGCGGGGGATCGTACATGCCCTGCAGTCCCGCGAAAACACAGTCCCTGTAGCTGTCATCGTCGAACACGGTGGCGTCCTCGGGGATTTCGCGCCAGGCGAAGGCGATGACGCGCAGGGCATCGGAGGCGAGCGTCGCGGCATCTGCTTGCACGCCGTCCGCGTCGACCGCTGCCTCGCCGTCCGCGGTCTGCATGCGTGTGCACATGGTGAGAACGCGCTCCGTCGAGCCCTTGACCAGCAGCAGCTTGCGCCCGTCCGCACGCACGGTCACGGCCATGTACTGCAGTTCGGATTCGAAGGGACGAAGGTTGACGACGGGGAAGCGCGCGGAAAGCGCCGCGACATCGAGTCCGCCCTTGGCCGCACTGGCCAGTAGTGCACCCTCGGTGGGATCGCCGACCAGGCGCGTTTCCCCATCCTTCTCCTCGAGACGGGACTCCGTGCACAGGGCCCCGATGAACAGCGTGCGTCCCAGCGGCGTGTCCGGGTTCGTGCCGTCAACCGCATCGTCGGCCGCGTTGTCAGCCGCGTTGTCGGCCGCAGCATGGGACGCATCGTCGGGCTGTCCGGCGCGGGACGTGATTTTTCCCGCGCTGCCGTAGCCCTGGCCCGAGACGCGGTAATGCTTTCCCCCGGCGACGATACGCGTGACCGTCATCGCGTTTTCGGTCAGCGTGCCGGTCTTGTCCGTGCAGATCACCGTCGTGCTGCCGAGCGTCTCGACGGCCGCGAGCTTGCGGATGATGGCATTTTTTTTCGCCATCGCGTACACACCGACGGAGAGGGCGACGGTGACCGAAACCGGCAGTCCCTCGGGAATGGCGCTGACCGCGAGGCCCACGGCGGTGAGGAACATCTGCAGCAGGGAATTTCCCTGCAGCCAGCCGGCGATGAAAATGAAGGTGATGGCGACGCCGATGGCGAGGCTCAGTTTTTTGCCGAATTTCTCGAGGCGGATCTGCAGCGGTGAAATGCTCTCCCCGGCTTCGACGATATTGCGTGTGATCTGCCCGAGTTCCGATTGCACGCCCACGGCCACCACCACGCCGCGTCCGCGTCCCCGCTGCACCACGGTACCGGAATACAGCATGTTCAGGCGGTCCCCGAGCGGGGCCTCCGTCTCGACGGCGGCTTCCGGTGCCTTGCGCACGTGCAGACTTTCGCCGGTGAGCATGGATTCGTCTATCACCAGGTCCTGCGCATCATAGAGCCTGACGTCCGCCGGCACCTTGCTGCCGGATTCCACCATGATGATATCGCCGCACACCAGTTCCGTGGAGGGAAGCGTCATCTGCCTGCCGTCGCGCAGGACGCGCGCGGTCGGCGAGGTGAGGTCCTTGAGCGCCTGCAGCGCGGCTTCGGCCTTGCTCTCCTGGTAGTAGCCGATGAGCGTGTTGATGATGACGACGACGAAAATGACGATGGCGTCGGCGGGGTCCGCCAGGAAGGCTGTCAGGACGCCGGCGGCCAGGAGAATGTAGATGATGGGATTGTGCATCTGCAGCAGCAGCGTGACATACCACGGTCGCAGCTTCTGTTGCGGAAGTTCATTGCTGCCGTGCGCATCGCGCGCGAGGGCG
>JAVVFP010000274.1:0-4638 GCA_032250495.1 Bacteroidota bacterium
GTCTTCGACAGCAGGCCCAGGAGGGCGCCGAGGGGACAGAGTCCGCGGCACCAGAAGCGCGTGATGAAACGGTTGGCCAGCAGTATGCCGAGAAAAACGAGAAGAATCAGGAAGGTCTGCTCGAAAACCACGCTGTTGCCGCGAATCATCACGGCGTGGACGATCCAGGTCACCGGTGTGAGCAGGAAGTCCGGCACGCCCGCATCGGCCTGCAGGCTCCACGCGTAGGCGTCATGCGTGAGCACGTTCCATGCGGGTAGAACGATCAGCGCGATCGAACGTGTGAGCAGCGCGATCGGATCCAGCAGCCCGATTTGCGCGGAACCGAAGAAGGCCGCCCCGAGCATGAAGGCGAGAATGCCGTACTTGATGCGCTGATAGGACTGCCAGCGGTTTCGCTCGAGCCGGCGCTTCCCTTTCATCGCGCCGGAACGCACGGCGGCGATCATCTGGTTGATCGTCCCCATCGGACACATCCAGCCGCAGAAAAAACGTCCGAGAAAAAGGGTTCCGACGATCAGGATCAGGGCGAGGAAGAGGTTGCGGTACAGCGTGTGCGTGCTGATCACGGTGGTGATCGCAACGAGCGGATCGAGTTCGAGAAAGAGGTCCACTGGTGCGGATATCTCCGGCAGGGCCTCGGGATTGTCCAGTGTGTCGATATTGGTCTGCAGGAGGAGGAAGAAAAACAGCAGCAGGAACAGCGCCTGCGAAATGCGGCGCAGCCGGCGGAGTCGCCTATAGTGGAGAAAAGCTTTTTGCGTCTCGTTCATACGCCGCGTCATAGGGTTATTTCATCATACGGGATATCGCGCCAGGAGGGACTGCCGAGTCCCTGTTTCTCGGCGAGGGCGAGCCAGGGCATGTCCATGGCGGACAGGTTGAAGAACAGCTCTCCTCCGCAGGCATCGAGAGCGACCTGGTCGTTGGAAATGACCAGCATGTTGCGCGCTTCGACGTCGGCCAGGCTGCCGCCCTGGGGACCGTTGCGCAGCAGTACGCGCGTGGCGTCGAGAACGATGAGCGTGGGCTGCAGAAAGGTCGCCAGGTCACAGATGCTTTGGTCGATTTCCTGATGCAGGCGGCTGCGGTTGCCCCCGAGGATGCCATAGAGATTTTTCATGCCCAGTGTGACCCGCGTCAGGCTGTGATGCTTGGCGATGGGCACGTTGATGAACTTGTCCGCCTCGAGGTATACGTCGTAGACCATCTGCGTCCCGAGCATGTGTCCCCCCATATTCACTTCGCGGAAATGCGCCTCCTGCGGCAACTGAATTTCCGCTCCTGCCTCGCGGGCGGCCGCGGCGATGCCGCTGCGGTTGAAACAGCGCGTCGCATCGTTGCAGGTGACATCGGTGACCACGACGCGGGAGGCGCCGGCCGCAACGCACTGGCGCACGATTTCACCGACCACGGCGGGATTGGTGTTGGCGGCCTGCTCCGGCCTGCGGTCCCAGCCGATATTGGGCTTGACGACCACGAAATCGCCGGGCGAGACGTGCGCGTCGATGCCGCCCATGGCGGCGAGCGCCGCGGCCGTCATCGCCGCCGGGTCGTCGCCGTGCACGATCGCGAGCCGCGGCCCGCCGTCGCCGGTGCGCATGTCGCCGGTGCGCATGTCGCCGGTGCGCAGATCGCGCTGCAGTACCGTCGCCTCGTCCTCCGCAAAGGGGTGGCGTTCCGCTTCGTGCAGGAACACGGCACCCAGCGAGGCGAACGCCGCCAGTCCGGCGGCCTTGCTGGTGCGTTCGAGGAATTCTCTTCTGCTGAGGGGCGTGTCTTTCATGCGTGCTCCTTTATAAGACCAGAAGATAGGGTTTTCTTTTTTTTCTGCAAGCGGCGGCCTTCCGTCCCCCGCCTCTCCCGCTTCACGGAATGGTGAAGGGCGTGAAGCGCGCGATGAGCTCGCGCAGCTGCTTCATGCGGAAGGGTTTGGGCAGGTACTCGTTGCAGCCCGCCTCCAGGCTGCGCCGGCGGTCGTCGGCGAAGGCATGGGCGGTCACCGCGACGATCGGAAGATCGGCGTGGGCGGGATTCTCCCGGATACGCCGTGTCAGCTGCAGGCCATCCTCGTCGCCGCGAAGCGAAATATCCATGAGAACGATGTCCACCCCCCCCCGTTCGAGGATGTCCCACGCCTCTACGGCCGTATCGGCGAAGGACAGCGTGCAGTGCGTGTTGAGGATGAGCTGGAGGAATTTCTGTGTCTCGTGATCGTCCTCGACGACGAGCACATGCGGCTGCGCGCCCCCCCTACCGTCCTCACGTGCCGACGCATCGCCGGGACTTCCGTTCCCGCGCGGCGGCAGCGGAACGGCGATCGGCAGCCGGACGGTGAACGTGGTTCCGAGTCCCTTCCGGCTTTTCACTTCGATGCCCCCGCCGTTGACGTCGACATAGCGCTTGGTGAGCGTCAGACCGAGGCCCAGTCCATCATACGAGCGGGTATATCCGCCCTCTTCCTGGGAGAAGGACTGGTAGAGGCGCTGTATGTACTCGTCCGACATGCCTATCCCGCTGTCCTCGATATGCACCGCGGCCATGTTCCCGCGGCAGTCGAGGCTGACACGGATGCTTCCCTCGTCGGTGAACTTCACCGCGTTGTCCAACAGGTTGCGCAGCGCCTGGGCGATCGAGTACCGGTCGATCAGCACGGCAACGTCCTCGCAGGAAGCGTGCAGTTCCACTTTCAACCCCTTGTCCACCGCGAGGGGACGCATTTCTTCGACCAGTTCCATGATC
This sequence comes from Bacteroidota bacterium, assembly GCA_032250495.1. Taxonomy (GTDB): domain Bacteria; phylum Bacteroidota; class Ignavibacteria; order SZUA-365; family SZUA-365; genus BM516. The sequence continues at coordinate 2,743 of JAVVFP010000274.1, forward strand.
ATGTCGTAGAGGGGACAGGTTTCCGTGCTGATCGAATAGGTGCCGGATTCCAGTATGGAGAGGTTCAGTATCTGGTCGACGGTGCGCAACAGGCGACGGACGGCGAGATCGACTTTCGCGAAATGCTCCATTTCGTCGCTGCCGATGCTGTCGCGCAGATCGGCCTGCAGGATGCCGAAGTAGCCCATGATGATGTTGAGCGGCGTGCGGATCTCGTGGGAGATGCTGGTCAGGAAGGCATGCTTCATCCCGTCGGCCATCTCTGCCATCTCCTTCGCTTCGATCAGCTCGCGCTCGATGCGCTTCCAGTTGGTGATGTCCAGGACGAAACCCAGGCCGTAGCGGGCACCGCCGTCGTTCCAGGCGAGGGGTGCGGTTCGCATGGATACGTCGATGATTTTCTCACTCGTCGTCGCTCCGTATTCCCCTTCGTACGAACCTGTCTCGCCTTCGATGGCGCTCTCCAGCGCCGGGATGATGCGTCTGTCCCGCAGCTCGCGCATCATCAGTCCCTCGAGACGCTCCCTGCTTGAACCGAGGATTTCCGCGAACGCGTCGTTGACCTGTATCAGCTGAAGGTTGCTGTCGTAGACGAAGACGCCGAGCGGCAGCCGTTCGAACAGGAGGCGGTACTTTTCCTCGGACTGCGCCAGCTCGCGGTTCAGCGTCTGGAGCTGATCGTTCATCAGCTGGATTTCCCGGTTTTTTTCCGACAGTTCCCGGTTGCCCCGGGCCTTGAGGCGCAGCACGTACAGCGCGCTCGCCGCGACCAGCAGCAGCAGTGCGGTGACCACGAGGAGAAATACCATCAGATCCTGTGCGCGGGATTCTTCGAAGTCCTGGAACTCCATCCCCGAACGTTCGCGGCGGTAGAGCTCCTCCGCGTCCGCCAGGCGCTGACGGTCGAGCAGGGCCTCCGTCGAATCCCGGACTGCGACGGACTCGCGGAACAGTGCCAGTGCGCGCGCGTATGCGCCGGCCTGCTCCTCGACCCGGGCGGCTTCCGCAAGCGCGTCCGCCAGCACGAGGCCGCGTCCCCCGCTGCGCGCCATCTCGCCGGCATCGCCGATGTAGCTGCGCGCCCGCGCGAGATCTCCCAGCATACGGTAGCAGATGCCGATGTCCATGCGGATTTCCGCGATCACATTGCTGTTGCCTGCAGCCTCGGCGATACCGAGCGCTTCGCGGAAGGATTCGAGGGCGCCGGGAACATCACCCTGCTGCCGCAGTATGTCCCCGATGCTGCCCAGCGAGCGCGCGACGGGCGTAGAATGCAAGCCGATGAGTTTCTGCTGGGCGAGGGCCTGTTTGAAGGATTCGAGGGCGGAATCCGCCTCCCCGATCTGCCTGTACAGATTGCCGAGCGCGATGAAACTCTCCGCGATTCCCTCCCGGTGCTCCTCCCCCCTGCGCAGGCGCAATGCGCGGTCGAGGTTGCGGCGGGCCTCCCCGGTCTGGCCGAGCTGCAGAAGAGTTTCCGCCAGGTCATGCATGGCCTGCGCGCGACCGAGATCGTTCCCCAGCGAATCGAATACGGCGAGGGCCTCGAGGTGCAGCGCGAGCGAACGGTCGTAGCGGCCGACGGTGCGATAGACGTTGCCGCTGCGGTTGAGCAGCCGGCCGCGCGCCTGGGCGTCACCGCTGCGTCCGGCGATCACCAGCGCCAGTTCGTAGGCCGAAAGCGCCGCCGCATTCGCGCCTGCCCGGTGCAGCGCCTCGGCGCGGATTTCCTCCGCCTCCAGACGCTGTGCGTCGTCCTCCGCCTCGCGCGCGGCACGCTGCGCCGCCGCGACCGCCGCGGGAGGATCATGCGCGAGGAGACTGCGCGCGCTGTCGACGCGCAGGTAAAAACGCTGTGCGGCATCCTGCGCAGCGGCGTCAGGGACGACCGGAAAC
>JAVVFP010000275.1:0-956 GCA_032250495.1 Bacteroidota bacterium
GGGCGGAAAAAATGGCGGGTTATCTAGTTAATGGCCAAACTCCAGACAACCCCTTCCGCTTCTGCGGAAGGGGTTGTTTCTTTTTCAGGCAGCGGAGGGAAAGCGCGCGATGCGCGGCCGCCTGCCGCGATCAGAATATGTATTTGATCGCCACGAAGCCGAGGACGAGGAGCAGGACAAAGCTGATGGCGAGTTTGTCGAAGTATTTATCGATAGAGGACTTGAAGGTCGGCCCGAATTTCCAAATCAGTCCGGCAACCAGGAAAAAGCGCGCGGCGCGTCCCACGGCCGAAGCCAGGAGGAAGGGCAGGAAGGGCATCACCGTCGCACCGGCCGCGATGGTCGCCACCTTGTAGGGGATGGGAGTGAAGGCGGCGCCGACGAGGAACCACACGCCGATGGGACCGCGATACGCCTCTTCCACGCGCAGCCAGTAGACCTCGGCGTTGTAGAATTCGATAATGGGTCGTCCGATGGTTTCCATCAGCTCCCAGCCGATGAAATAGCCGAACATCCCGCCCAGCACCGATCCCACCGTGGTGATCGCGGCGAAACGCATCGCCCGCTTCGGCATGGACACCGCGAGCGCGATCAGCAGCACGTCCGGGGGAACCGGGAAAAAGCTCGATTCGGTAAACGCGATCAAAAACAGCGCCCACAGCGCGCCGGGCTTGTGCGCGAAACTCTCCACCCAGTCGTACATGCGCCGTATGAGATTAAGAAGCCACTTCACGTTGTCTCTTGCATAATGGATAAAACACAAAATTAGGGAAATCGCGCGAGATTTCAGCGGGGAAAATGTAATCCGCATGCGCGTGCGCAAACTGCTGCTGCGGTAGGGGAGTCATTCTCCCTGGTGGAGATGCCCCAGTGGATTGACTTTCTCCAATTCGCTGTGTATATACAATGTATATACAAATTGCATAGGTACTCTCTCGTGAAAACAAAGATTTCGA
>JAVVFP010000275.1:966-4628 GCA_032250495.1 Bacteroidota bacterium
GGGGAAACAGTCTTGCCGTGCGCATACCAAGGGCTTTCGTCCGGGAGGCGGGTTTCGAATACGGCGTAGTCGTTGATCTGTCCGTCGAGGACGGGAGGCTGGTCATTGAGAAAGAAGCGTCGGCGGACGAAGAACTGGATCAGCTGCTCGCGCAGGTAAATGAAGACAATCGTCACGATGAGATCGATACCGGTGACAGGGAAGGACGGGAGGCCTGGTGAGATGAGCAATGCGTACTGTCCGCAGCGCGGGGACATTGTCTGGATGTCGATGTCCCCGCAGGCGGGGAGCGAGCAGCGTGACCGTCGGCCGGCCCTGGTGCTCTCTCCGGAATCGTACAATCGTAGTGTCGGACTGGCGCTGTGCTGTCCGCTGACATCGAAGCAAAAAGGATATCCCTTCGAGGTGCCCGTCGGGGAGGGGCTTCCGGTTTCAGGCGTCATCCTCGCCGATCAGCTGCGGTCACTCGACTGGCGCGCGCGAGAATGCCAGCGCATCGGCAGGTTGCCCGACGAAACGGTTGAGCGGGTGCTGCATCTGCTCTCCCTCCTTCTTACCTCCGGCGGCAGAGTGGAATCGGAAGACACAGCGGAGGATTAATCCCTGCGCAGGGATGAAATGCCGTCGCGGGAAAGGGATCAGGTGCGCTTGCGGCGCACTTCGTAGAGGACGAGGGCGGCGGCGACGGAGGCGTTGAGCGAGTCGACGCGGCCCCACATGGGAATGCGAATCAGGATTTCACAGGCCTTGCGGATCAGCGGCCGCAGGCCTTTTCCCTCGCTGCCGACGACCAGGCAGATGGGACGGAAGCCGTCGAGCCCCAGCATGTCGGTTTCACCCTCGGCATCGAGTCCGGCGACCCAGATGCCGGCTTCCTTCAGCTTCTCGAGCGCTTTGTGCAGGTTGCCCACGCGGGCGATGCGGATATGCGAGGCGGCGCCGGCCGATGTTTTCACCACCGTGTCGGTGATCGGCGCGGAATCGCGCTGCGGGAGGATGACGCCGTGCACGCCCGCGCATTCCGCCGTGCGCAGGATGGCGCCGAGGTTGCGCGGGTCGGTCACGTTGTCGACGGCGAGGAAAAACGGAGGATCCTGTTCACGCACGTCGGCGATCAGCTCTTCAAGCGTGACGGCAGTGTATTCCTCGATGAGGGCGGCGACGCCCTGCGCTTCGCTGTGTCGTCCGAGACGATCGAATTTCTGCTTGTCCAGCTGCGAAACCGGCACGCCGGCCTCGCGCGCCAGGCGCTTGATCTGTTCCACCGATGAGCCCTGCGTGCCGAAGCGCACGAAAATTTTCGTGATCTCCTTTTTCGCGCGCAGCGCTTCGATGACCGGGTTGCGTCCGTAAATGTACATGCGTGTTCTCGTCTCTCGGGTTGTTGTGCCTGTTCAGGAAATATCGGACATGCGCAGTTGCGCGCGGATGCGTGGACCGAGCTGCTCGCGGATGCCGCGGTGCGCCGCGCGCCGCAGCTGCGGATCCTCGTCGATGATCGCGAATGCGGTGTCGCGCGCCTGGACGAGGATATGTTCGTGCTCGAGCAGGTTGGCGATGCGGAAGGCAGGGTAGCCGCTCTGCTGCGTCCCCCAGAGGTCTCCCGGACCGCGAATCTGCATGTCCACTTCGGCGATGTGAAAGCCGTCGGTGGAATCACGCATGGTGTCGAGGCGACGCCGCAGGTCGGACACCTGCCGCCGGTCGTCGGTGGATTTTCCGCCGCCCGCGAAATACATGCGCTTCGTCGTCATGAGAATGCAGTAGGCCTGCTTGTCGCTGCGTCCGACGCGTCCGCGGAGCTGATGCAGCTGCGCGAGGCCGAAGCGTTCGGCGTGTTCGATGAGCATGACCGTCGCATCGGGGATATCGACACCGACTTCAATAACGGTGGTGGATACGAGAATATCAATTTCCCGCCGCTTGAAGCGCTGCATGACGGCGTCTTTTTCCTCGGCTTTCATCTGGCCGTGGAGAAGTCCCAGCCGCAGTTCGGGAAAGACCACCGAGCGCAGCGTTTCATATTCCTCCGTCGCCGCCTTGAGATCCAGCTTCTCGCTTTCACTGACGAGGGGAAAAACCACGTAGGCCTGGTTGCCGCCCGTGATTTCCTCGCGGAGAAAGGCGTAGACGCTGTCGCGGTCCTCGTCGAAACGAATCGCCGTGCGCACGCGCTTGCGGTTGGCGGGCAGCTGGTCGATGACCGAGACGTCGAGGTCCCCGTACAGCGTCATCGACAGCGTGCGGGGAATGGGTGTGGCCGTCATGACCAGCACGTCGGGCGCCGTGCCTTTCGAACGCAGATCCGCGCGCTGGGCGACGCCGAAGCGGTGCTGCTCGTCGATGACCACGAGTCCGAGATTGTGGAACTGCACGGCTTCCTGTATGAGCGCATGCGTTCCGACCACGATGTCCACGTCGCCGTTGGCCACGGAGGCGAGTCGCGCGTTTTTCGCGCTGACGGCCTGCTGGCCGGTGAGCAGTTCGATGGAGAGGGACAGGTCGTCCACCATCGACGTGATGCTGCGGAAATGCTGTTCGGCGAGAATTTCCGTCGGCACCATCAGCGCGCACTGATGGCCGTTATCCACGGCCAGCAGCATGGCGAGCAGGGCCACCACGGTTTTTCCCGATCCCACGTCGCCCTGCAGCAGGCGGTTCATCGGCTGCTCTTCCCGCATGTCGGCGACGATTTCGCGCAGTACGCGGCGCTGCGCATCGGTCAACGCGAAGGGCAGCTCTTCGACCAGGCGGCGGGCGGTGGGACTCTCCCCGCGGAAGGCGATGCCGGGCAGAGCTGCGCCCTGCTTGCGCTTGCGCAGGGCGAGCTGCAGGGAGAGGATGAAAAATTCGTCGAAGATCAGGCGGCGGCGCGCGCGGTCGAGCAGGGCGGTGTCCGGGGGACGGTGTATGACCTCGAGCGCCTCGCGCAGCGGGAGCAATTCATGCGTTGCGCGGAAAGCATCGTCATACCAGTCCGTCACGCTGGCGAGATAGCGCGTGAGCACCTGGTGCATGAGGCGGCGGAAGCCGCCGTGCCGGTTGAGGCCGACTTTCTCCAGCTCGGCGTTGGAGGGGTAGACAGGAATGATGCCGCCGGTGTTGATGAATTCCAGCGTGTCCCCTTCCTGCAGACGATCGATGTCCGGGTGCACCATGCTCGGCTTGCGTCCGTAGAACTGCACTTCGCCGGAAACCGCCACCGGCTGTCCCGTCGCGAAGGTGTTCTGCCAGTAGTTGATGCCCTGGAAGAACACGAGTTCCATGCTGCCGCCGTCGTCGCGCAGCGTCACCACCAGGCGCTTTCTGCGGCCGGGAACGGTGTGCACGCTGCCGATACTGCCCATCACCGTCACTGTCTCGCCCGCGTGCAGCGAGAGTTCGCGTATGGTCACCAGCGTGCTGCGATCGAGGTAGCGGCGGGGATAATAGAAAAGAAGATCCTCCGCCGTGCGCAGTCCTGCAGCATGGAGCACCTGCGCACGCCGGCTGCCGACACCGGGGAGTCCGCTGACGGGAATTTCTGAGGGCGCTATGGAAGGGGAGGACGGCAAATGCTGCGTGATCCGGATAATCCCCAAACCTACGTGCTCCGGCGCTGACTTGCAATGTGCGCGACGCGGGGTATGTCGGATCACCGTGAAATCGTATATTTTCAAGGA
>JAVVFP010000277.1:0-4618 GCA_032250495.1 Bacteroidota bacterium
GCCGAGCTGCTCGTCGGCCACGCCTTCGCTTCCCTGCCGGTTGCTCGTGGCCTGCATGCGCCACTGTCCCGGCAGCGTGCGCTGCGCAGCGTCGATGGCGAGGGAATAGCGCGTCGAGTACTCGTTCACGTTCGCCGTGCGGTGCCGGATCCACTGCCGCCAGGCGTCCATCGGGACGCGCACATGCAGCTTGATCTCGCACATTTCCAGCGGCGTGGTATGGTGATGGCGAAGGAGGTAACGGATCAGTCCGCGATCCTGGCGCACTTTCTTGGTTCCCTTGCCGTAGGAGACGCGCGCCGCCTGTACGATGGAATCGTCGCTGCCCATGTAATCGACGACGCGGACGAAACCGTCGTCCAATACCTTCAAGGGTTCTCCGAGTATTTCGTCGAGGGCGGGAACCTGCGGGCGTTCCAGGTGTTCAAATTCCTGCACGTGTCATCCAGCTGATTTTGGAAAACGGTTGAAAATGAAAAATACGTAATCCACGGACGGGAGAAAAACTGCCCTGCCGCAAATTTGGCGATGTCACGATACCACGCTAAATTCCAACATGTATCACCAGTCCCGGACAGCCATGCGTTTCTTCATATTTTCCCTTTTCCTTTTCCTCGCCGCATCCATCACCGCATTCGCACAGGCGGAAGGTGCCGTATCCGAAGCCGGCGATGTCTACTCCGATTCGCAGGCCATCGAGATCACCGAAGAGTACGAACTCTACGGCGAACCCATGCCGGACGTTGAGGAGAAATTCCGCCTCGGTGCAGCCGTCAGCCAGTTCCAGAATTATATCGGTGCCGAGATGCAGATCTCGGGCACCGTCGCCGGCATGTGCGGAGGCGAGGAGTGCTATTTCACGATGAAGGACGGTGGCAGCACCGCCAAAGTCGTACTCATCGATCCCGGCGCACCCATGCCGCAGGACATCAGCGGACGCGAGGTGACCGTGCTCGGAATGCTCGAAGCCACCGACACCGAAGGGAATCCCCAGATGGAGCCCTCCGACGACGGTCAGGCCCCGAAGCATTTCCGCATTCTCACGCGCTCCATCCGCGTGATGCGCTGATAATCGCGTAGAGCCGCAACGACCGGTCCGCTTCCGCGGTCGGCGAATTGCCCTTGCAGCGTCCCGTTTCCCCTCGGAACGGGACGCTGCACGTTTCAGGGTGGGATGCTGCACGTTTCAGGGTGGGATGCTGCGCGTTTCAGGGTGGGATGCTGCGCGCATGGGACCGGAGACCTGGTGTTCCTCGCCGCGATTTTTCGTACATTTGTACAGTTTACTTTCGTCCGTCCCATGCCATCCACCCTGCGCAAGATTCTCCTCATACGCCTCAGCTCCATCGGCGACATCATCCTGACGACACCGATGCTGCGCGTCCTCAAGGCCCGCTACCCGGAGGTGCAACTGCATTTCGCCGTGCGAAGGGAATTCAGCGACCTGCTCCGCCGCAACCCGCATATAGACCGCCTGATCGCCGTCGATACCGCGCAGGGCACTCAGGCGCTGCGCGCGCTCAACCTGAAACTGACAGGCGAACAGTACGATGCGGTTTTCGACCTGCAGAATAATTTCCGCTCCCGCCTGCTGCGCAACGGACTCTCCCGCAGTATGCAGGCCATCGACAAGCGCCAGTGGCGGCGCCTGCTGCTGCTGAAAACAGGCATCAACCTGTATCGCGACATCGACCCCGTGCCCGATCGCTATATCGAAACCGCTGCGCGCTATGGACTGGCGCACGATCACCGGGGCCCGGAACTGCATCTCGATGTGGATCTGCGCGGCAACGCACGTCTCAAGCTCCGTGCGGCCGGCTGGCGGGACCATCGTCCGTTGATCGGACTCTGTCCGGGCGCCCGGCACTACAGCAAACGCTGGCCCGCGGCACGCTTCGCCGCACTTGCTTCGCTCCTGCTCGCTCGCGGCTGCGATATCGCGGTTTTCGGGGCAGAGGACGAGAGGGAGACGGCGGATGCGCTGCAGCGGCTGCACCCCGAACGCGTGCACAACTGCTGCGGACGCCTCTCGCTGATGGAAAACGCGGCCGCGATGGAGCACTGCGCCGTGGTGTTCGCCAACGACAGCGGACTGATGCACATGGCCACCGCCGTCGGCGTGCCCGTGGTCGCTGTTTTTGGCAGTACCGTGCGGGAATTCGGCTTCGCCCCGTACCAGAGTCCCTCCGCCGTGGTCGAAATCGCAGGCCTCTCCTGCCGTCCCTGTACGCATATCGGCCGCGCCCGCTGCCCGAAAAAACACCTCGGCTGCCTGCGTCTCATTCGGGAACACGATGTCATCGAGGCGTGGGACGCCCTGTCCTCCGCCCTGTCCCCCACCCTGCCACCGCTCTCCAACGACGCGAACGGGGCTGCGCCGCAGCAGGACACATAGGCGCGCCGCACCGGAACGCACTGGCGCAGCATCAGGAACGCACTGGCGCAGCATCAGGAACGCACTGGCGCAGCATCAGGGATAATCGGACCGACGAGGCCGCAGTTTCATCACTGGGACGATTTTGCTACATTGATGCATCCACTGCGACTGCTCAAAACAGCACAGACTCAGAAACATCAGCTACGGAGTTATTTCCTATGAAAATCAGGAAAGAAGACGCCCTCGAGTATCACAGTCGGGGACGCAAGGGCAAAATCGAGGTCATCACCACAAAGCCCTGTGTGACGCAGCGTGATCTTTCCCTGGCCTATACGCCGGGCGTTGCCGAACCCTGCAGGGAAATTGAAAAGGATGAATCAAAAGTCTTCGAGTACACGGCGAAAGGGAATCTCGTCGCCGTGATCTCCAACGGCACGGCCGTGCTCGGACTCGGCGACATCGGTCCGATGGCCGGTAAACCTGTCATGGAAGGAAAGGGCGTGCTGTTCAAAACCTTCGCCGATATTGACGTATTCGACATCGAAATCGACAGCAAGGACATCAAGGAAATCATCCGTACCTGCCAGGTGATGGAACCGACGTTCGGGGGTATCAATCTCGAGGACATCAAGGGTCCGGACTGCTTCTACATCGAGGAGGAACTCAAGAAGACCATGAACATCCCGGTCTTCCATGACGATCAGCACGGCACGGCCATCATCAGCGGCGCCGCGCTGCTCAACGCGGTGGAACTCGCCGGCAAGAAAATGGAAGATATCAAGGTGGTTTACAACGGTGCCGGCGCTTCCGGTATCGCCTGTGCGAAATTCCATATAAGTCTCGGCGTGCGACAGGAAAACGTGATCATGTGCGACTCCACGGGAGTCATCTACAAGGGACGCACCGACCGCATGAACGAGTTCAAGGAAGAAATGGCCAACGACACCGACGCCCGTACCCTGGAAGAAGCGATCAAGGGCGCCGACGTGTTCATCGGACTTTCCAAGGGCGGCGTGGTCAATCAGGACATGGTGCGCTCCATGACCAGCGACCCGATTATTTTCGCCATGGCCAATCCCGACCCGGAAATTACCTATGATGACGCCGTCGCCGCGCGCGAGGACATCATCATGGCCACGGGACGCTCGGACTATCCGAACCAGGTCAACAACGTGCTGGGCTTCCCCTTCATTTTCCGCGGCGCGCTCGACGTGTACGCGACCGCCATCAATGAAGAGATGAAACAGGCGGCGGCCCATGCCCTCGCCGGCCTCGCGCGTGAGGAAGTTCCTGACAGCGTGATGCGTGCCTACGGGGTCAAGGAAATGGCCTTCGGTCGCGAGTACATCATTCCGAAACCCTTCGATCCGCGCGTCCTGACCTGGGTCTCCCCCGCCGTGGCGAAAGCCGCGATGGAAACCGGCGTCGCACGCAAACCGATCGAGGATTTCGACGACTACAGGATGAAGCTCGACATCCGCATGGGCCGCACACAGGAAGTCGTCGCGCGCATGTACAACAAAGCGACCAGCGAGCCCAAGCGCATCGTGCTCGCCGAAGGCGAGGAGCATCGCGTCATCAAGGCCGCCCAGGTGGCGCTCGACGAGGGCATCGTCAAACCCATCCTGCTCGGCGACGAGACGGAGATCCGTCGCACGGCCGACGAACACGGCATCGACCTCGAAGGCATCGACATCGTCACGCCGCAGACCTTCGGGAAATTCGACGACTACGTGCAGGAATTCTATCGCCTCCGCCAGCGCAAGGGACTCACCCAGTATTCCGCGCGCCGTATCATGCTCACGCGCCGCAATTACTTCGGTGCCATGATGGTGCACATGGGCGACGCCGATGGACTGATTTCCGGCTACACTTCGCATTACCCGGACACCATTCGTCCGGCACTGGAAATCATTGGACATGACAAACGCTACAACAAGGTGTCCGGTCTCTACATGCTGGCCACCAAGAAGGAGCCGTATTTCCTCGCCGATACGACGGTGAACATCGACCCGACGGCCGAGGATATCGCGGACATCACCCTGCAGGCGGCCGACCTCGCCGAGAAATTCGACGTGGTGCCCCGCGTGGCGCTGCTCTCCTACTCGAACTTCGGCAGCAACCGCGAGGCCTCCGCGATGAAAATGCGCGCAGCGCTGGATATTGTCCGGGAACGGCGACCGAACCTCATGGTCGACGGCGAAATGCAGGCGGATACCGCCGTGGTGCCGGAAATCATCG
>JAVVFP010000276.1:0-4618 GCA_032250495.1 Bacteroidota bacterium
GACGCCGTCAACGCTTCCGGCAGCGTCGCGGTGCCGCGCCTGCTCGCGCGACTCGGGTGCATGCTGATCCCGGTGGCCTGCGACGGCAGCGGACGCTTCCCGCACACGCCGGAACCCCTGCCCGAAAACCTGGTCACCCTCGGCGAAGCGGTGCGCAGCGGGAACGCGGATCTCGGCATCGCGGTGGACCCGGACGCCGACCGGCTCGTGCTCTTCAACGAGGCGGGCGAACCTTTCGGCGAGGAATACTCGATCACCACGGCGGTGTACAGCGTACTCTCGTCGATGACGCAGGAGACGGGACGCAAGGTCGCTGTCAATCTCTCGACCACCCGGGCGGTGGACGAGGTGGCGGCGCGCTTCGGGGCGGAAGTGCTGCGCACACCCGTAGGCGAAATCAACGTCGTGCAGGCGATGAAGGCGCATGCGGCCGTGGTGGGCGGCGAGGGCAGCGGCGGCATCATTCTTCCCGCCGTGCATGCCGGACGCGACTCCCTCGTCGGCATCGCTCTCGTCCTTCACGCCCTGGCACGCTTCGATGGACCGGCGTCCGCTTTCCGCGCGCAGCTGCCGGACTACGTCATCAGGAAATTCAAGTACTCGACCGCCGGACTCCACACCGCGGCCGTGCTCGGTGCAGCCCTGGAGGCTTTCGCCTCCGAACGCATCAACAGCGACGACGGCGTGCGCATCGACTTCGCCGAGGGCTGGGTGCACCTGCGCAGTTCGAACACCGAACCGATCATGCGCGTCATCGCCGAAGCCGCCACCGCGGAAGCGGCGGCGCAACTCGCGGCGGTCGTCGCCGCCCGCGTCTTCGGTGCCGGCGTCCATCCCCTCTGACAGCAAACAGTATCCGTTCATAAAGCAAGTGAGATAGCCGACATGACTACGATCATCGATATCATCGGAAGAGAAATTCTCGACTCCCGCGGCAATCCCACCGTGGAGGTGGAAGTCGAACTCGAAAGCGGCGTGCGGGGACGCGCAGCGGTGCCCAGCGGCGCCTCCACCGGCGAGCGCGAGGCGGTGGAAATGCGTGACGGGGACAAGGGACGCTACAACGGCAAGGGCGTGCTCAAGGCCGTCGAAAATGTGAACGACGTGCTCGCCGACGAACTGATCGGCTGGGACGCCTTCGACCAGGTGGGAGTGGACAACTACATGATCGAGCTCGACGGCACACCGAACAAGGCGCGCCTCGGTGCCAACGCCATTCTCGGCGTGTCGATGGCCATCGCGCGGGCGGCAGCCGAGACGCTCGACATGCCGCTGTACCGCTACCTCGGCGGAACGAACGCGAAAAGTCTGCCCGTTCCCATGATGAACATCCTCAACGGCGGCAAGCACGCCGACAACACGGTGGATTTCCAGGAATTCATGATCGTGCCCTACGGTGCACCGACTTTCGCGGAAGCCCTGCGCTGTGGCACGGAAATCTTCCACGCGCTGAAAAAAGTGCTCAGCGACGCGGGACTCAACACCTCCGTCGGCGACGAAGGCGGCTTCGCGCCGAGCCTGAAGAGCAATGAAGAAGCGATACAGTACATTCTCAAGGCGATGGAGAATGCGAAGTACACGGACGAGGATTGCTATATCGCGCTCGACGTGGCCGCCAGCGAAATGTACGAGAAGCAGGACGACGGCACAGGCCTGTACCGCTTCTTCAAGTCCGACAAAAGCCTGAAATCCGCCGACGAGCTGATTGACATGTACGCCGCGCTCGTCGACAAGTACCCGATCATCTCCATCGAGGACGGCCTGGGCGAGAATGACTGGGACGGCTGGAAGAAAATGACCGACCGGCTCGGCGACCGCTGCCAGATCGTCGGCGACGACGTGTTCGTCACCAATACCGCCATACTCGCCAACGGCATCAACCAGGGCATCGCCAACTCCATCCTCATCAAGGTCAATCAGATCGGTACGCTCACCGAGACCTTCGACGCCATCGAGATGGCCAAGCGCGCAAATTACACCTCGGTGATCAGTCATCGCTCCGGTGAGACCGAGGACGCGACCATCGCGGACATCGCGGTCGCCATGAACGCCGGACAGATTAAAACCGGCTCGGCCTCGCGGTCCGACCGCATCGCGAAATACAACCAGCTCCTCCGCATCGAAGAGGAACTGGACACGAATGGACTGTTCCCCGGCATCGCTGCGTTCAACGTCGCGCGCTGACCCGTGAACGTTCTCGTCGCCCCGGATTCCTTCAAGGGCTCGCTTACGGCTGTCCGAGCCGCCGGCATCATCGCAGAGAGCATCGTCCGCTGCGATCCGGCGGCTCGCTGCGTTCTGCTCCCGCAGGCGGACGGAGGGGAAGGGACGCTCGCGGTGCTCGAATCGCAGCGCGGCGGCACGAGGCACACGGTTGCCGCCTGTGACCCGCTCGGTCGGCGCCTCGAAGCGGACTGGCTGCTGCTTCCCGACGGGACGGCAGTGATCGAGAGCGCGGACGTGATCGGCTTCACCCTGCTCGACGACGCGGAGAGAAATCCGGCACAACTGCGCAGCACGGGACTCGGGAGCATGCTGCGGGCCGTCACCCGGCACGGGGCGCAGCAGGTCCTGATCGCGCTCGGCGGCAGCGCCACCAACGACGCCGGCCTGGGCTTCGCCGAGGCCATGGGATATGCGTTCCATTACGACACCGATCCGGGAAGGGACGTGTTCCGCGCCCTGCGCACGCTGCGCGGCATCGATGCCTCCCGCGCCGGCGGCACACCGCCGGTGACGGTGCTCGCCGATGTGCGCAATCCCCTCTGCGGACCGCGGGGCGCGACCGCGGTGTACGGTCCGCAAAAAGGTGTGCAGGCCGGACAGCTCGAACGCGTCGACCACGCTGTGGCGCATTTCGCCACCATCGTGCGTCGCGACGTGCGTTTCGTCGACTCCGCCGCCGCAGGCATGGGCGCCGCCGGGGGACTCGGTTTCGCACTCTCCGCTTTCTGCGGGGCGCGGCTGCGTCCGGGGGCGGATGTCGTGCGTGCGATGACAGGGTTCACCGAGGCGCTCGCGGGCTGCGACCTGGTCATCACCGGCGAGGGCCGGCTCGACGCCCAGAGCCGCGAAGGGAAGGTGGTCGCCGGCATCGCCGCGGAGGCGCGCAGCCGCGGCGTTCCCGTCGTCGCCTTCGCAGGGGAAATCGCCGGTTCGTCCGCCTGGCTCGCGGAGGCACTCGGCCTGCGTGCGGCCATTCGGGTCACACCCGAGGATGTTTCCACCGATGACGGCATGCGCCGCGCCGATGCCCTGCTCTCCGCGGCAGTGTCTGCGTTCTGGCAGGACTTTCCCGGCACGCGGTAGATTACGTATCTTGTCCAATACAGGTATCTCGAATCAGTACAGGTGAACCATGGCTGCAATCACTTTCGGAACCGACGGCTGGCGCGCGCTGATCGCGGAGGACTATACCTTCGACAACGTGCGCAAGGTGGCACTCGCATTCGCCCGCTATTACCGCAGGCACCCCGGGATCGCAAACGGCGTGCTGGTGGGCGGCGATGCACGTTTCGGCTCGCAGGATTTCGCAGCGGCTGCCGCGCAGGTGATCGCCAGCCAGGGTATCAAGGTCTGGCTCGCGGAAAACGTCATCTCCACTCCCATGCTCTCGCTCGGTATCATTAAAAAGAAAGCCGCCGCCGGCGTGATGATTACCGCCAGCCACAATCCCCCGGAGTGGAACGGCTTCAAGATCAAGGCCGAGTTCGGCGGATCCGCGCTGGTGCGGGACATCAAGAAGGTGGAGGCGCTCGTGCACGGTATCGTGGAGAAGGGAACGGCCCCGAAACTTCGTCCGATGGACGAGCTCAGGAAAGAAGGCCTGGTGAAATCGATCGATCTGCACAAGCTGTACATCACGGACATACGCAAGAAAATCGACCTGGCGAAAATCGAGCGCTCGAAAATGAAAATCGCCTACGATGTCATGTACGGCGCCTCCTATGGAGTGATGCAGCACCTGCTACCGAAGGTCACCTGCCTGCACGACGAACACAATCCCGGCTTCAAGGGCATCGCACCCGAACCGCTGGCGAAGAATCTCGAGGAGTTCATCGCGCTCGTGACGAAGGAAAAATACGACATCGGTCTCGTCACCGACGGGGACGCCGACCGCTTCGGCTGCGTGGACGAGAACGGGAACTTCATCAGTACGCAGCTGCTCATTCCGATTCTGCTCAAGTACCTGCACGAGGATCTCGGCAGGACGGGCGCCGTCGTGAAAACCGTGTCCGTCACCGATATCGTACCGCGCATGTGCGAGAAATACGGCCTGAAGCTCCATGAGCGTCCGGTGGGCTTCAAGTACGTCACCGAGCTGATGCTCGAAGACGACATCCTCATCGGCGGCGAGGAAAGCGGCGGCGTGGGAACCTCGCTGCACATCCCGGAGCGCGACGGCATTTTCAACAATCTCCTGCTCTGCGAGTACCTCGCGAAAAAGAAGATGACGCTGGGCCAGGCCGTGGAACAGATATTCGAGGAATTCGGTCGCGTCTGGTACGACCGCATCGACTACCGCACGACGGAAAAGAAAAAGAAAGCCATACTCGCCGCCTGCGCGAAAGGGATCGCGAAGCTGGGACGCTACGCGGTGCAGGACACGGAGACCACC
>JAVVFP010000278.1:0-4592 GCA_032250495.1 Bacteroidota bacterium
CCGAAACTGCGACGCCGATGACGGCGGTCAGCAGCAGCATGAGGGCGCTGAGCATGTCGGCGACGAAGCTGATGCCGAAGGGTGCCTGCCATCCCCCGATGTGCAGCACGAGGATGGAACCCCCGTGCACCGTTGAGAGCAGGACGATGGAAAAACCGAGCAGCATCAGGCTGCCCGCGATGCCGATGACATGTTGCGCACGCAGCGACGAACGGAAGGCGAAGGCGGACAGCGCCGTGACGAGCGGCAGCAGGACGGGCAGAAACAGCAATTCTGTCATGTTTCCACCTCGCTCATGGTGTCGATGTCGTCGGTTCCGGTCTCCTGATGCGCACGCTTGATGAGCACGATGAAAAAGGCGAAAAGTCCGAAGCTGATGACGATGGCGGTGAGTATCAGCGCCTGCGGAAGCGGATCCGCCGCCTCACTCCCCAGCGCCAGTTCCCCGTCCACGATGATCGCGGGCGCATCGGCACGGAGTCCGCCGGCAGTCAGGATGATGAGGCTGGCGGAATGACTGAGGAGGATGAGTCCGAGCAGCAGACGTGCCAGGCTGCGCCGCAGGATCATCCAGACGCCTGCCGCGAAAAGGACGCCGCTCAGTATGGCCAGCAGCAGTGTCATCGAATGTCCTCCTCGGTGTCACGGGCGGTGAGCACGAAAACGATCGTGAGGGTGAACCCGATCACCGCGACATAGACCCCGACGTCGAAGAGCAGCGGCGTACCGAGAGGGAAATCACCGAGTAGCGGCAGCGGAACCGTCATCCACTGCCCGGTGAACCAGGTCTCGCCACTCAGCAGCGCCGGAAGCGTGCTGACGGCTGCGAGCAGCAATCCCGTTGCGAGCAGTGAGCGCGGATCGACGCGCAACAGGCGCTGCGCCTTTTCCGATCCGGAGGCAAGCGCATGCAGAGAGAACGCGGAAGCGGCGAGCAAGCCACCGATAAAACCGCCACCGGGATAATTGTGTCCACGGAAGAGCAGCACCAGGGAGGCCATCAGGATGACGGGCGCCAGATAGCGCGCCGTGATTTGAAGGATGAGTGAATTCATCGCGCCTCCTCCTTTTTCCCGTTGCGCATCTTCATCATCGCGTACACGCCGATCGCCGCGACAGCGAGGACGGTCACTTCCCCGAGCGTGTCCATTGCGCGGAAATCGACGAGTATCACGTTGACCACGTTGCGGCCGTACGCTTCGACGAGACTGTTCTCCCCGAAAAACGAAGAGATGGCGTGTTCGAGCTGCATGTCGGCCGCTTTGAGCGCGAACAGCGTCATCGTGGCGCCGGAAAGCAGGGCGATGACCGCGTCCCGCAGCTGCGTCTTTTTCGAGGACAATAACTTGAAATGTGGCAGCTGCCGTATCACGAAGAGTAAAATCACAACCGTGAGCGTTTCGACAAGTATCTGTGTGATCGCGAGATCCGGCGCGCTGTACATCGCGTAGAGCAGTGCGATGCCGAGACCGACCAAACCGATAGCCGTGACCGCCACGAGCCGCGTCTGCGACGCGATGACGGCTACGGTCGCCGTGCCGATCAGCAGCACGACGACAACGGCCGCAGGTGGCAGTGTTCCCGTTGCGGACACGGCGGGCCATTCCCGGAGTGGGAATACGGTCGCAACTGCGAGAAGCACGAAGGCCGACAGTATGACGAACAGGTAGCTGCGGAGATACCCTGTCTGCACGTATGCGATCAGGCGCGCAGCAGTCGCAGGCAGTGCGTCGACGAATCGGTCATACAGCTTCGCGGGAAGGAGCACGGCGGGAACCTGAAGCCATTCGGCGAAGCGACGCATGTGACCGCGAAGGCGGAAGAGGAGCACACCGAGAATGACGGTCAGGACGCTCAGGAGGAACACGGGATTGATGCCGTGCCAGAGCGCGAGGGAAACATCGACCTGTTCCGCGCGCACGCTGCGCGCTGCCGGTTCGATGAGCACATTACCCATCAGCGACGGGAACAATCCGAGCAGCAGTCCGCCGAGTCCCAGTATCAATGCACCCACCCAGAGAGCCGGTCCGCTGCGGATGCTCCCCTCCGGCGCCTGCGCGCGCGTTCCCGTAAACGGCCAGATCCCGGTGATCAGCGCCACCGCGATGTTCACGGCATTCGCCAGCACCCCGGCGACGAGGAGAAAATCCGAGGCCGCGGGCGCCTGCATTTTCGCTTCATACATCAGCTCCTTGCCGATGAAGCCCAGCAGGGGTGGAAAACCGGTCATCGAAAGTGCCGCCAGCATCGCCGCGACCGCGGTCATCGGCATGAGGCGCTGGAGGCCGCGCAGGACACGCACGTCACGCATCCCTGTCGCCTTGTCCACCGCGCCCGCGACCATGAACAGCGCTCCCTTGTACAGTGAATGCACGACGAGAAAGACCATGGCCGCTTTCACGGCCAGTTCCGTGCCGATGCCGAGCAGCATCACGAGCATACCCAGGGCGCTTACCGTCGAGTAGGCGAGCAGGCGCTTGAGATCGGTCTGTGGTCCCGCGAGCAGCGCACCGACCACCATGGTCGCTCCCCCCGCAAGTGTGAGCAGGTAATGCCACTCGACGGTTCCGCCGAGAACCGGCGTCAGCCGTGCGAGCAGGTACACACCCGCTTTCACCATGGTCGCCGAATGCAGGTATGCGCTGACCGGCGCCGGGGCCGCCATGGCGCCCGGCAGCCAGAAATGAAAAGGGACCTGTGCGGATTTCGTGAAAGCGCCGAGCAGGATGAGCAGCAGCGTGGGAACGTAGAGGTCCGCGTTGCCCGCCACGTGATCTCCCGCGAGCAAAGCGGAAATCGATGAGGTTCCGCCGATGGAGGCAAGGAGGATGAATCCGGCGAGCAGCGCGAGTCCACCGAGTCCGGTTACCAGCAGCGCCTGCAGGGCCGAGCGGCGCGCTTCCTCCTTCTCGTTGTAAAAACCGATCAGGAGGAAAGAGGCAATACTCGTCATCTCCCAGAATACGAACAGGAGGAGAAGGTTATCCGCCAGTACCACGCCCAGCATGGCCGCCATGAACAGGAAAAGAAAGGACAGGAGCCGGCCTCTTTTTCGTGCGTCGTCCACGTAGCCGCCCGCGTAGACGATGATCAGTGCGCCGATGCCCGTGATCAGCAGCGCGAACAGCAGGCTGAGTCCGTCGAGTCGAAACGCCAGCGTAAGATCCAGCGACGGCGCCCAGGGCCGGATCCAGGTCACTGCGCCGCCGTTCGCCACCGCGCCGCTGTGCGTCAGGAACGCCGCGAAGAGTCCCACCGGCAGGAGCGCCAGCATCCATCCCGCGGCCGTGCGGAACACACGCACGGCGAGCGGCGTGAGCAGCGCTGCCAGCAGAAGGAGCGTTATGGACGCGGGGAACAACATCTGCGATGTACGACGACCTCCACTGGTATTCCTGAAACACCTCCCGGTTGCGCATATTCCATGTCGCCGGGGAGACTGCGTGATGAAGCGGATACGGAACGACTCGATCCCGTCCTGAAAGAACAACGGGAAGGGGGAAAATGTTCTCGGGGAATTTGAATGCGCACTTGTCTGGCGGGAGGCAGAACGCTATTCTGCTCGTACGCTTTTCAGTAACTCCACGGATGGCCCCATGACACTCCCGCGTTTGCTCTCCTTCCTCTTCCTGCCGGTGCTTTTCATCGCCTGCCAGCAGCGGGCACAAACCGAGAAAGCGCCGTCCCCGAACAGCGAGACGGCCTTCATCGACGTGACCCCGGAGGTCGCGTCACTGCTCCGCCGCGCGGAAAAAACGCTCGCCGGACTCTCGGATGTCCGGTACAGCGTACTGTATTCCTTCAAGGCCGGGAATGCGAAGGACACGACGCACAACGTGTTTACCGTGCTCCTGCGGAGAGCACCCGGTGACGCACTCGGATACAAGGTGTTTGCCAGGAATTTCGGGAACTATCATGTGCTCTATGACGGAAGCGAAGCGTTCGCTGGCGATCCCTCGTCGAAGAAAATGACCCGAATCGGCGCGGAACACAATCCGGCGGACTGGGTGCGCAAGTCCTTCGTGGGAAAAGCGATCATCGGGAGGCACCACGGCTCCGCGATACCTGCGAAAATTCGGGAAAGCAAAAACATCCTGTCGCTGCATGTGGAAGACACGGAATGGGAGGGCGCTCCCGCACACCTGCTCCGCATGACCTTCGGTGCGAAAGCCCCCGTGACGGGAGGCACACTCGATATCGTGTTTCGCGGCAGCGACGCGCTCCCGGTATCGGTGCGGGAGACCCTGCAGCTCGGTATCGATGACAGGGTACAGACGCAGTTCATGTCGACGTCGTATATCGAGGTCGACCTCGCGCCGGATTTTCCCGACGGTCAGTTCGACCGCGTCGCACTCCCGGAAGCGGTGACCTTCGAGTAGCGTCCCTCAGCGCAGAAGCACACAGTGCTTCTCCTGCACGCCGGTGTCCGTCAAAAGACGCAACAGGTACGATCCCGCCGGCAGTCCTTCGGCATTCCACGCGGCGACATGCCTGCCCGCCTCGCGGCTTCCTTCAGCGAGCACGGCGATCCGCCTGCCCTGCATGCTGTACACGGCGAGACGGACGTACATGCTCTGCGGGAGCTCATAGGC
>JAVVFP010000279.1:0-4578 GCA_032250495.1 Bacteroidota bacterium
GGATCGATGTTCTTCAGTGAATTCTGCAGGATGCGGGTCCGGCGCTTGCCGTGTTCCCCGTTGCCATTGTCTATGCCGTTGCCCCCGTTGCCGCGACGTAGGCGATGCCCGTCGGGTATGAGCTCCAGCCAGGCCGCGTCGCCTTCGCTGACTTCGAGCGCGAGGTGCGTGGTGGTCGCCACCAGATCGTCAAAATCGAACACCTGCGTGATCAGCCGGCTCATGTTCTGCAGGGAAGAGAGTTCGACCTGTTTGCGGTCGAATTCCTTCGCCGTCGGAAGATGGAGCAGCGTGCTCGCGAAGCCGATGCCCATGTAAATGGCGCCGAACAGGAAGCAGAGTTCCACGAACTGCTGCAGCAGCGGGTGGAAGAACAGCAGCGAGTTGTTGAGCGCCTCGTTACCGCTTGCGTATATGGAGAGAATGATGAAAAAAATGAAGCCGAAGAGGGAAAGGAGCAGGTTGATGATTTTTTCACGCCTGCTGAGCGCGAGTATCCAGGAGAAGCGGAAGGCGTTCACTATCATGAGCAGGACGACAAGCACGGCGAGTATGCCGGAGAGCGTGTCGAAGCCGTGCATTCCCAGGCCGTTCGGTGAGCTGAGAAAATCCATGATGACGAAACTTCCGCCGGTGGTGACGAGCAGGATGAAGTTCCGACGCGTGTTCTTCCGCCGCTTGACGAAAATCAGTCGCGTGAGCGACGTGAACACAACGATGGATGCGGCGGCACCGAGGCCCGCGATGATCGTGGCGGTCACCAGTGTGCCGTAAGTTGCCGGACGCACGACGCCGTTATCAACGAGGAAGGATGTCATGGCCGAGAGCTGTACGATACCGATCAGCAGGAGGTACACGGTGATGGCGATCACGGTGCGTCCGATCAACTGAACGGCCGAGATGTCCTCACCGCCGCTCATGCGGAAGTAGGCGTATCCCGCGGAGGAGAGCATGACCACGACGAGCAGCGTGTGGAAAAAATCTCCCTGCATGCCCTCTCCCGCGGTGAGCGTGCGCTGGACGATGATGTAGATAAAGTCCAGTACGAACGCGACCGCGGCAGTCAGGAGAAATATGCGTTGTTTCAGCTTCATCAGGCCGTTTTTCAATACCCGGATCGCCCATTTACGGGGCATGCTTCTGCATACGGAAGAGCGGCTGCCGGGTTGCAGCAATATACCAATTCGCGGGGCGCAAATGAACAGTGTCATGTGATGGCGGCGCGTTGACTTCTTTGCTATTTTACTCTCATTGTGTCTGAGCATCCCAAAGGTGCCGATGTCCCTTCCGCTCGTTGAAGTCAACGAAGTGAAAAAGTGGTTTCCCGTGCGCAGCGGCCTTCTCGACCGCTCCGTGCAGCATGTGCACGCCGTCGACGGCGTGTCCTTCCACATCCTGCGCGGCGAGGTGCTCGGACTGGTGGGTGAATCCGGTTGCGGGAAAAGCACGCTCGGCAGGGTCATCCTCTACCTGCTGCATCCCACCGAGGGGAGCATTTGCTTCGAGGGAAGGGACGTCGGAGAAATGCGCCGCCGGGATCTGCGCCTGCTGCGCAAGAGCATGCAGATGATATTCCAGGACCCGTATTCCTCGCTCAATCCGCGCATGACGGTCGGTTCCGCGCTGCATGAAGTACTGCATGTGCATGGACTCGCCACGCGAAGCCAGTCGACTGCGCGCATCGACGAACTGCTGCGCATGGTCGGACTCAACAGTTTCCACGCGCGACGATATCCGCATGAGTTCAGCAGCGGACAGCGGCAGCGCATCGGCATCGCACGCGCTCTTGCCGTCGAACCCCGCTTCATCGTCTGCGACGAACCCGTATCGGCACTGGACGTCTCCATACAGGCGCAGATACTGAACCTGCTGCAGGACCTTCGTGAGGCGCTGGACCTGACATATCTTTTCATCTCGCACGACCTCGCCGTCGTGCGGCATATCGCGGACCGCATCGCGGTCATGTACCTCGGACGCATCGTGGAAATCGGTGCGGTGGAGGACGTTGTGCACGCACCGCTGCATCCCTATACCGAGGCCCTGCTCGCCGCCGCTCCCGTTCCTGATCCCGAGCATTCCCGCATACCCTCGCGTATCGGCTGCGACGTCCCGAGTCCCGTGAACATTCCCCCGGGCTGTCCGTTCCATACGCGCTGCCCGGACGTTTTCGCCGACTGCCGCCGCGTTGTGCCGCGCTTCGGGAACCTGCCGAACGGTCGGCGCGTCGCCTGTCTCAAATACACGGTATCCCATCCCGCCGCGGAACGGCCGCAGGCGGAAAACGCATCCCCGAATACTTAAGCACCATCAGTCCCATGTTTGACTCCCTTACCGAACGTATTCCGCCTCTCCGTCACGACCTCGAACTTCTTCCCGCCACACAGGACGGGGAGGAAGTCGTCGTCCTGCATGATCCGGCGGGCTATTCCGACAAATCCCTCTCCCTGCACCCGGAATCGCGTCTGCTGCTTTCGCTCTTCGACGGCAGCAGGAGCATCAGCGACCTGCAGAAGGAGATCAAGACGGAAACAGGTGTGACCATCGATCCCACACCGCTGCTGCAGATCATCCAGACGCTCGACTCCTGCCATTTTCTCGACAACGACCGTTTCGCGGCACTGCGCGAGGAAATGGACACGGCCTACATCGCGATGGACACGCGCGAGGCGGCCTATGCGGGACAGTCGTACCCAGAGGACGCAGAAGCGCTGTCGGACTTTCTCCATGAACTGTTCGAAGCGGACGGCTTTTCCCCGGAGCAGGGGGAATTGCTCGGCGTCCTCGCCCCGCATATCGATCTGAAAATCGGTCCCCAGGTCTACGTTCCCGCGTTCAAGCAGCTTCAGGCCGCGGATTTCGACACCGTGGTCATACTCGGTACGAGCCACTATTCCTACGAGGACCTCTTTCTGCTGACGGAAAAGAATTTCCGTACACCGCTCGGCAGCATGGAAACGGACCGGGAATTTGTACGCAAACTGCATGACAACAGCGGTGACGTGCTCACCCGGCGCGACGTTGCCCACAAGCAGGAGCATTCGATAGAGTTTCCCGTCCTTTACCTGCAGCATGCGTTCAGGGACAGGGACATACGCATCGTTCCCATACTCTGTACGGCCTTCGACGAATTCCTCGTCGGCGGGACGCGCGCCCTGGCGGACGCGAAATACAACGCCTTTCTGAGCGCCTTCCACCAGACCGTCGAGGAACTCGGCCGCAGGGTGGTGTTCGTGCTGAGCGTGGACTGGTCGCATGTGGGACGCAAGTTCGGCGACGACCGCGATGCTGCCGATATGCTCACGGAGATACACGAGAGCGATCAGCGGCAGCTGCACATGCTCGAGCAATGCGACTACGACGGCTTCTACCGGGAGCTGCGGGAGAGCAGGAATGTCTCCCATATCGATGGCTTCGCCTGCATCACGACGTTTTTCGACCTGGTCAATCCCGCGCGGGGACGCCTCTTCGACTACCAGCAGTGGCATGAAGAGGAACGCGCCTCCGCCGTAAGTTTCGCCAGCATGGGCTTTTTTGCTGACCGGGAAGGAGCAGCGGAATGAGCGCAGTCCGCAGCAGCCACGCGCTCCGTTTCGTCGACACGCACTGCCACCTGTTCTGGGACTCCTTTCGCGAAGATCTGCCTGCCGTGATCGCCCGCGCCCGGGCAGCAGGGGTGGACCGCATGCTGATCCCGGCGACGGATTTCGCGACCTTTCGCGATGCCGCGCGCATCGCGGCACACTTCGACGGCGTCTATCTCGCCGTCGGCATCCATCCCCATGACGCCGGCAAAGTCGACGCGCACTTCATCGATGAGCTCCGCGTCCTCGCCCGGCATCCGCGCGTGGTCGCCATCGGGGAAATCGGTCTCGATTATTACTACGATTTCTGCACGCCGGCGGTACAGCAGCGAGTACTGCGCGCACAGATCGCCGTGGCACGCGAACAGGGGCTGCCGGTCATCCTGCACAACAGGGAATCGGATGAGGACTTGCTCGCGTTGATGCGCGAGCAGCAGGACGGCGGTCTCCGGGGACAGTTTCACTGCTTCTCCTCGGGCGCGGATTATGCCCGGCGCGTGCTCGACGCGGGATTCCACATATCATTCACAGGCAATGTCACTTTCAAGAAAAGCACGCTCGACCCCGTGCTTTCACTGGTGCCGGATGATCGCCTGCTGATCGAAACCGATACGCCCTTCATGACGCCCGTGCCGTACCGGGGAAAACGCAACGAACCGTCGTATATTCCAATGATAGCACAGCGCTTCGCCGCGGCACGACACCAGTCCGTGGCGCATATCGCGGATATCACCACGCGAAACGCGGAGCGGCTGTTTTCACTTCCACGCAGGACAGATCGGACTGAGTCATGAGCAGTGAAACAGAGGAACAGCAGGTCAAGGACATCTCGCCGCTGGCGCGGCGGCCGGGCGATCGCGTCCTGCGTTCTGAGGAACTGAAGAAACGCTACAAGAAACGCTTCGTGGTCAAGGGTGCCAGCGTTTCCGTACGCCAGGGAGAAATTGTCGGACTGCTCGGTCCCAACGGAGCGGGGAAGACGACAACGTTCTACATG
>JAVVFP010000280.1:0-4538 GCA_032250495.1 Bacteroidota bacterium
TCAAGTTTACATCCTATGGGAATACGAACGGCATCACCCTTCAAAACCTGAATCTGGGCTATGATCCATCCAAACCTGCGTCAGGATATGGCATCTGGATTCAGAACGGCGGCCAGGTCCATCAACTGCTGCTGCAGAATACCGTCGCAAGCAATCGTTCAAGCGCGTTCACTGCGAACTCCTCGCTGAACAGCACGGAGGTGACCATAAACAACTGCACCTTCACGGGGAATACGCATGGTCTGAACCTGCACAACATCACGGATCTGACCATCGAAGGCAACGATTTGCGCTGGAATGACTACGGACTTGCCCTCGGGGCGATCACGCTGCCCCTCAGTGTTTTTCACAACACCATCTATGGAAACAGCATCTGGAACGCCTTTGGCGATGGTCCTTACGAGTTGTGGAATCACGACATACTGCAAGGCAACTACTGGGGCCTCACCTGCGACGTCGCGGCGTTCCAGGCCGGTGTGACTTCCAATCTCGCCACCATCAAGGACGATTATGCCTATGGACTGGCGTCCGGCTGGGAAGAATCCCCGGAGAACAAGTGCTCGCTGCCCTGCCGCCGCGCTTTGCAGGAACTGACCATGTTCGTCGATGCGGGACTGCCTAATCTCAACTTCGGACAGGGCTACGCGGTCGCCGGCGGACAGTTTCACGGTGATCCCAACAGCGCCAGCTATGACAATATCCTGGATATCGTCGTCGCCAATGACAATGACTACGGCTGGCTCTATCACGGTGGGACTTCAGGATTTACGAAGCTGGATTACTCGCTGGGCGGCCCCGTTGCTCCCGGATCCGGCGCCAACCGCGGCCTGGCCGTCGGCGACGTCAACGACGATTCCTTCCCCGATATCATGATGTCCCACCTGGATCACGATACCGTGTTCGTGTATTTCGGCAACGGCGACGGGACGGTGACGCTGCATCAGAAGCTGTACGTGCCCAGGCCGATGGCCATCGCGCTCGGCAATCTCAATGCACCCGACCCGAACAATCCCAACGCGTCCGGCCGGGACAACGATCTCGATGCCTTCGTGGCCACCGGCGGGGACTACAGGAACTATGTCCTTCACAACCGCGGTGCGTCCGAGGGATACATGTTCATGGCTGTCGAAGTCGTCTACCCGCAGGGCCCAACACCGACGCATACCAGCACATCCGCCTGCATGGCGGACCTGGATGAGGACGGGGATCTTGACGTCCTCGTGACCAGCTACTCCGACGGATACGGTTCGTACACACCGGTCAAGCCGCAGTTTCTGCGGAACAACGGGGTAGGTGCGTTCGAGGAGCCATTCCCGAACCTGTTTAACGTCGAGGTGCGCGGCAAGGATATCGAGTGCGGTAATATCGACGACAGCGGCCTCCTCGATGTTTATCTCGCGACATCGGATGGCTACAACAGCTACATCTTCACCGACATCAACCTCTCCTCCGGGTCATCGAATATCATCAACGTCGGCTTCCCGGGGATACGCTGCAACGCGGTCACGCTGCAGGATTTCAACCTGGATGGCCTCCTCGATGCCTATGTCGCCACGGATGTCGGCCACTACGACATCGTGCAGTTCAACACGGGCACTTCCCCGTGGTATTCGACCAACTTCAACTTCTGCAATGACGACATCGAGTGGATTCCCGGGTCGTATCATAAATCCTACAGCGTGTTTCCCTTCGATATGGACGGCGACACCGATATCGACGTGTACGTGGGTGTCGGAGGAGGAAACGACGTCGTCTATCGCAACACGCTCGATCCGCCCAACCTTGCGCCCACGGCGGAAGCAGGCCCGAACCAGACGATAGAATGCACCTCGCACAATGGTATGCCGGTCACGCTGGACGGAACGCAGTCGACGGACCCGGACAACGATGCGCTCAGCTACCTCTGGAAGCTGGGTTCGACGCAGATCGCCACGACGGCCACCGTGCAGCTGACGCTGGGACTCGGCTCGTATACCTACACGCTGACGGTGAACGACGGGAAAGGTGGTACGGACACGGATGTCGTGACCATCGTGATCAAGGACGATACGCCGCCGGTGCTCACCATGGTGACAGGTCCGGACGTAGTACCGTTCAGTTCGCAGGACCTTCACGAGACGTATCCCGTTTCGCAGATCGTCAGTTCGGTATCGGATGCATGTGACCCCGCCCCTGTGCTGAAAATCCTTACCGTCACAAGCGATGAACCGGTGGAAGCGCCGGCCAATAATCAGCAGGCAAACGCAGTTACCCTGGATGACATCAACATCAACGCCTTCTGCAACGAGGTCGAGCTGCGCAGGGAGCGGATGACATCGGACTACACCATACCGAACACATCAACGGTATTGGACGATGACGGACGCGCCTACATCATCACGGTCGAGGCGCGGGACGCGAGCGGCAACTTCACCACCGGACAGTACCAGGTGCACATTCAGTCCTGCAACGCCGGCGGCAACAGTCAGAGCAACTCCGGCAACGGCGGCAACAGCTCGAGCAACAGCAACGCCGGCGGCAGCAGTACGACCGCCTGTCCGGTGACGGTGAGTGCCGTGCAGTACACCGCCACCTGCGGAATGTCCAAGTCCATCGAGGGCGCCATCACACCCTCTGCGGCCACGCTCCATCCCAATTACCCGAATCCCTTCAATCCCACGACGACGCTGTCGTTCTCGCTTCCGTACGAAAGCGATATGCGCATGCTGGTGTTCGACGGACTCGGCAGAACGGTCAAATCCTGGGAGGGACGCTATTCCGCGGGAACACACACGCTTGTCTTCGATGCCGGCGGACTCTCCTCCGGCGTGTATTTCTACCGGCTCATCACCGGCAGCACGGTGCAGACACGCAAAATGCTGCTGACGCAATAATCCCGCCACGACAATGGACACACACCCGCCCCGCCCTCACCGGCGGGGCGGTGCTATATCACAGCGAACGTTTCCCACTGCTTAAACCCCACGCGTCGTAGCGGGTCCCATATTGCGAGTCCACCCGCAGCATTCGGCGCCCGGCCGCGCCTGTCAGCATACACGGAGTCCATCATGAAATCCGCGCGCATTTTTCCCGCCATCCTCACTTTCCTCTTCACTGCCGCGCAGCTGCAGGCGCAGTACGACAGCACGTATTACATCGTCGATACGGGGCAGCAGCAGTGCTACAGCAATACGGGACCGATCAGCGCGCCGTCCACGGGACAGCCGTTTTACGGACAGGATGCGCAGCACGCGGGAAATCAGCCGCAGTACGTGGACAATGGGGACGGAACGATTTCCGATGCGGTGACGGGACTGATGTGGGTCAAGGACCGTGGCAGCAAGATGTCCTGGGAAACAGCGAAGGCGGGGGCGTCGTCCTGCAGCGTGGGCGGGTACGCGGACTGGCGCATGCCGACGATCAAGGAACTGTACTCGCTGATCGACTTCAACGGGAAATCCGGAGGTACCGCGGCGAGCTCGGTCGCCTATATCGACACGGCGTATTTCGACTTCGCCTTCGGCAACACTGCCCTCGGTGAACGGGTGATCGACTGCCAGGACTGGTCCTCCACGCTCTACGTGCACTACACGATGAACAATGACAGCACGGCCTTCGGGGTGAATTTCGCCGACGGACGCATCAAGGGCTATCCGCTGCCGGATCCGATGCAGGGGGGACGCAAGCAGATGTACGTGCGCTATGTGCGCGGCAACGCGTCCTACGGCATCAATAACTTCGTCGACAATAACGACAGCACGATATCCGACCGGGCCACGGGACTGATGTGGATGAAGGCCGACAGTCGCGGCGGCATGAACTGGGAGGAAGCCCTGACCTGGGTGCAGGCGAAGAACGGGGCGAACTATCTCGGCTACAGCGACTGGCGTCTGCCAAACGCGAAGGAACTGCAGTCCCTCGTCGACTATACGCGCTCACCCTCTACCAGCAGCAGCGCGGCCATCGACCCGCTGTTCTTCGCCAGCAGTATCGGCAGCGGGGAATACCCCTTCTACTGGAGCAGCACCACGCATCGTGAAGGTCCGCCCACCTCGCAGGGCGGCGACTTCGCAGCTTATGTCTGCTTCGGCCGCGGAGCGGGATGGATGCCGCAGCCGCCGACTTCGCAGAATTATGTGCTGCTCGACGTGCACGGCGCGGGCGCGCAGCGCAGCGATCCCAAGACCGGCGATCCGGCCAGCTACCCGCAGGGACACGGTCCCCAGGGCGACGTCGTGCGCATTTATAACCATGTCCGCCTCGTCCGCGGCGGCAACATGCACACGACTGTCTCCGTTTCCGACCTGCCCGCCGAGGCGCTTCCGCAGCGCATGACCATCACCGCGGCACCCAATCCCGCCTCCAGTAATGCGACGCTGCGCTTCACTTTACCCGAGGACGCCACGGTCACACTGTCGGTGAGCGACCTGCTCGGCCGCGAACTGCTCCGCTGCTGCGACGCGGAATACCGCAACGCCGGAACACACGCCATTTCACTGACAACACAGAATCTCCCGCGGGGAATGTACCTGCTGCGGCTCGCCACCACCCACGCGACG
>JAVVFP010000281.1:0-4519 GCA_032250495.1 Bacteroidota bacterium
CAGCAGTGGAACTCGCCAAGGACTGGCGCACCGACAAGTACCTGCGCCGACTCGAAGCGCTGCTGGCAGTGGTCAACAGCGAGAAGGCGCTCATCATCTCCGGTACCGGCGATGTGATCGAACCCGACGACGGCATCGTCGCCATCGGTTCAGGCGGCAGTTATGCGCTCGCGGCTGCACGCATGCTCATGAAACACACGGATCTTTCCGCCCGTGAAATCGTCGAGGAGGGACTGCGAACCGCAGCGGAGATCTGTATCTATACCAACAGTAACATTGTGATCGAGGAACTGGATTAGAATGACCGAAGATTCATTTCACTACCTGCAGGACAGCCTCACGCCGAAACGTATCGTCGAGGAGCTGGACAAGTACATCATCGGGCAGGACAACGCGAAGCGTTCTGTGGCGATCGCCCTGCGCAACCGCTGGCGACGTCAGAACGTGGCCGACAGCCTGCGCGAAGAAATCATGCCCAACAACATCATATTGATCGGTCCCACCGGTGTCGGCAAGACGGAAATCGCCCGGCGCCTCTCCCGTCTCGCCGGCGCGCCGTTCATGAAGGTCGAAGCGTCCAAATTCACCGAGGTCGGATACGTGGGACGCGATGTCGAATCCATGGTGCGCGACCTCGCCGAGATCGCCGTCAGCCAGGTGCGCGCCGAGAAAACCGTAGAAGTGCAGGAACGCGCGGCCCAGCTCACCGAGGAACGGATACTCGATATCATCTTCCCGCGCACGCAGGGACAGCAGGGGGAGGAAGAAGTGCAGACACAGACGCGCGAGAAACTTCGTGATCAGCTGCGGGCCGGCAATCTCGATGAGCGCATGGTGGAAATCGATACCACCGTCAGTTCTTCCCCGAACATGCAGCTCTTCGGGCCCATGGGACTCGAGGACATGGGGGTCGACATACAGAACCTGCTCAGTAACATGATGCCGAAGAAAAAAAAGAAGCGAAAGGTGACGATATCCGAGGCGAGGGAGCTGCTCCAGCAGGAGGAAGCGCAGCGACTGATAGACCCGGACGCCGTCGCACGCATCGCCCTCGAACGCGTGCAGAATGCCGGCATCATTTTTCTCGACGAGATCGACAAGATCGCAGGCGCGAAAAGCAGCAGCGGATCCGTGGACGTCTCGCGCGAGGGAGTACAGCGGGATCTGTTGCCCATCGTCGAAGGCAGCAGTGTCAACACCAAGTACGGGGTCGTGCGCACCGACCATATCCTCTTCATCGCTTCGGGCGCCTTTCATGTTTCGAAGCCCAGTGACCTGATACCGGAACTGCAGGGCCGCTTTCCCATACGCGTCGAACTCGAAAGCCTCAGCGAGGAGGACTTCGTAAAAATCCTCACCATTCCGAAAAACGCGCTGCTCAAGCAGTACGCCGCGCTGCTGGCCACCGAGGGACTGGAGTTGCAGTTCGCAGAGGATGGCATCGCGGAAATCGCACGCATCGCGGCGGAAGTGAACGACCGCGTGGAGAATATCGGTGCGCGCAGGCTGCACACCATCCTTACCACGCTGCTGGATCAGATCCTCTTCGAAGTGCCTGACGTCATCAACGAGAAAACCGTGCGCGTTGACGCTGCCATGGTAGAACGGAAACTCGCCTCCATCGTCAAAGACCGCGATCTCAGTCAGTATATCCTATAGGCTCTCCATGTCCGACCTTCCTGTTTCTTCACAATCCTGGCGCAGCCTCCCGTTTCGCATCGGCATGACGATGTTCACCGTCGCCGGCGTGCTCTGGCTGGGAGGCATCGTGTACCGTGCCCTGATCGCGAACGAATTGTTCATCTCCGGGACACTGGATTTCGATCCGGCCATCCTTCCCGCGCAGGAGAGCATGCTCTACCAGCTGATCGCCGCTTCGTCGCTCGTGGTGATCATCGCCTACGGCCTCGCGCTTATCGGTGCCGTCATCGTGTTCAGGTCCATTCCGCTCCGCAGCAAGGAACACGGCTGGCTGCTGATGGCCGCCATACTGATTTTCATGTTCGTGCCGGTCGAACTGTTCACCGCCTATCTCGACGTGCGCTTCATCCTGCTCTGGGAGGGTACGCGCGACCAGATTGTGCAGCACGGACTCGAGGCCTTCATCGATGTCCGCTCCGAACTGCAGGCAACGGTTTCGCATCGCATCGGGGCGCTGAGCGGACTCCCGGTCATGGCGGTGTTCTGCTACCTGACCGCACTGCTGATCATGATCTGGCAGCCGATGCGCCGGGACGCCGCGCGCATGGAAGGGGAGGTCTGACATGGCTGTCATGGACAAGGACGTGCTGCTCGAGGAATTGCGCGAGACATGCGAACACCTCGGCTACAGCATCCGATACGAAAAAGGGGATTTTGACGGGGGACACTGCATTCTCAAAGAGAAGCGGCTGCTGGTCGTAAACAAGAAATTCACCATCGAGAAAAAAATCGCCACCGTCGCCGCGGCGCTCGCGGAACTCGGTGTCGATGCCATCTTCGTCAAGCCGGCGGTGCGTGAACTTATCGATCGTGAAAGGGAGAAAAAAGAGAACGCATGAACGTCTCGCTGCTCGTGCTCGGTTCCGGAACCTCGCAAGGCGTCCCCGCCATCGGATGCCGCTGTGAAACCTGCAGGTCCGCCGATCCCCGGGACGCGCGGCTGAGACCTTCGGTCCTGCTGCGCGCGGGGGATGCGCAGCTGCTGATCGACACCTCGTCGGATTTCCGCCAGCAGATGCTCCGGCACGGCATCACGCGTATCGACGCCGTGCTGTATACCCATCACCACTATGATCACATCGGCGGCTTCGACGACCTGCGACAGTTCAACTTCCTCCAGAGCGGTCCCGTGGATGTCTACGGTCTGCCGGAGACCCTCGACGAAATCCGCGTGACCTTCCGCTATGCCTTCGGTTCAGCCCGGCAGACCGGCGGCGGTTTGCCCAGCGCCCGTATGCACGAAGTGACGGGCGGGACGATGTTTCGCGCCGGGGAAGCGGAGGTGCTGCCCGTTCCCGTCATGCACGGCGTACTCCCCGTCCTCGGCTATCGCGTGGGAAACATCGCGTATATTACCGATACAAACGATGTTCCTTCCCGCTCGATCGATATGCTCGCCGGAGTCGACATCCTGGTTCTCGATGCGCTGCGGCATCACGCGCACCCGACACACTATTCGCTCGAGGAGGCCATAGACGTCGCGCAGCGCGTCGGCGCACGACGCACGCTTTTTACCCATATCGCGCACAATATTCAGCATCGACGCGACAGTGCGCTTCTTCCGGATAACATGGAATTTTCGTATGATGGACAACTGGTCACGTCCGCCGAGGAGCTGCCATGATTGACGCCGTTATCTTCGATCTCGACAATACGCTCGTCGACTTCATGCTCATGAAGCGAAACGCGGTGGAAGCCGGGATTCGCGCCATGATCGACGCGGGACTCACCTGCAGTTACGAGGAGATAGACGCCGTCGTCAACCGCGTCTACCAGGAGCAGGGGATAGAATACCAGCGCGTTTTCAACCAGGTCCTGAAAGAATTGACCGGCGAGGACGATCACAAAATACTTGCCGCCGGCATCATCGGGTACCGCCGCGCGCGCGAAGCGACGCTCGTGCCGTACGCGCATGTGCACATGACGCTTTTCACGCTCGCGCGCATGGGACTGAAGCTCGGCGTCGTTTCCGACGCACCGAAGCTCGAAGCGTGGCTCCGCCTCTGCTCGCTGAACCTCCACCACATTTTCGACGCCGTCGTCACCTTCGAGGATACCGGTGAACGCAAACCGAGTCCGATGCCTTTCCAGCGCGTGCTCGGACTGCTCGGGGTGCATCCGGCGCACGCCATCATGATCGGCGACTGGGAGGAACGCGACATTCTTGGCGCACGCAATATCGGCATGTACACCGCGTTCGCACGCTATGGCGACACGTTCAGTACCGGTGACACCAGCGCCGATTTCGACCTGCACTCCATCAGCGATCTCGTCGGCATCATTCGCAACGTGAACGGGAAAAGGGAATGAGCCGCATCTACGGGATCGGGATCGATATAGAGGAAATCGCGCGCTTCGAGGAACTGACGGGCAAGTGGGGGCGGCGCTTCGAGGAAAAAGTCTACACGGCGGAAGAGATCGCCTACTGCGCGCAGAAGACGCGCCCTCCGCAGCATTTCGCGGCCCGCTTCGCCGCCAAGGAGGCCTTCGCCAAGGCCATTGGGACGGGATGGACCGGCGCCTTCCGCTGGAACGACGTGGAAGTGCGCAACGACCCGGCAGGGAAGCCGGAACTGCAGCTGCACAACACGCTGCGCGAGAAGTTCGGGCACATGCGCGTGCAGCTTTCCATCTCGCACAGCGGCGCGTACGTGGCCGCCATGGTCGTGATCGAGGATAGTGATGAGTCATCGAATTAATCTTTTGGAGGATTGCATGGACCGTTTTTTCAGATTTTCAGCGTATGCGTTTACACTGCTTTTCATCGCCGCCGCCTTCTCGGTGACGGGATGCTCCGACGACGACAATCCGGCAGATC
>JAVVFP010000282.1:0-4514 GCA_032250495.1 Bacteroidota bacterium
GTAGATGTCAGATGCCAGATGGCAGATTTTAAAGAACGAATTTGTGCGTTCATCTCTCCATCCGTTATTGTCATCCATCTACTCCAAACGCTCATGTCCGCTGATCATTTCCTTTTCATGTGGTGTTGACCGCTTCACCGCCGCGCTGATTTCCTTCCGTATTTTGGTACCGAGCAGGTCGAGCTCGTAGGCGGCCTGCAAGTTCATCCAGAACTTTTCTGTCGTCCCGAACCGTATGCTGAATCGATACGCGGTATCAGCGGTAATACTGCGTTTTCCGTTCACGATCTCGTTTATTCGTCGGGGGGACACTGATATTTCCCTGGCGAGAAGATTCTGGGAGAGTCCAAGGGGTTTCATGAACTCCTCCAGCAGAATTTCACCGGGATGAATCGGTGTGGCCGGATCTCCTGCCGTATTCCGTGCTCTCATAACTGATGTCAGCCCTTGTGATAATCGACGATTTCGACTTCGCATGCATTTCCGTTTCGCCAGAAGAAGCAAATTCTCCACTGGCTGTTTATCCTGATGCTGTACTGTCCGGCCCGCTTCCCGACAAGTTTCTCCAGGTGATTCGACGGGGGAGAGCTGATATCCTTCAGTGTTGCAGCAGCGTGAAGCATTCTGAGTTTGCGCCGGGCCGGCCGTAGAATTGTTTCAGGCAACTTCTTCGATGTGACACCATGAAAAACCTTCCTGCTTTCTTTACAGTGAAATGACCTGATCACCGCCAGACTCCCTAAAGTATAACGTATGACGTTATAAGTCAATGACGGGAATTTTCCCATCACTGTTAAGAAAAGGGTACGTGGTGTGGAAAAGAATGTAAAAGCGGAGGACCGGAGTATTCCGTCCGGGTTCCAGGGACGGGATGGATGAATGGCCTATTCGTTCCCGGGAGCGACTTCCATGCGCCGCCGTTCGAGTTCGCGGCGATGCGCGTGTTCGCGCTGTGCGCGAAGGAGTTTTCCGAGGGGGGTGTTGTCGACGGTGACATTGGTCCATGCCCAGCCGCCGGAGAGCGTGAAGCCGCGGAAGGACTGCTGTTCTGCCGTATGCAGGACGCGCATGACGGCGTCGGGATCGTAATGCACTTTCACGTTATGCAACTGCCAGGGCAGCGCACCGGCGGCGTACCGGTCGCGCAGCGGCAGGCGCAGGTAGATGGCCGCGTCGGGGGCCTCTCTGCGCAGTTCGATCGCACGGAGGCTGTCGGGTGGAATATGCGCGCCGTCGAGATGGCGCAGGTAGAGCAGGGGCGTATCGCGCCCGCTCATGCGTGCTTCGAGCGCGCCGCCGTAGCGCGTGCGAAGCTCCTCGATGAGCGCCAGCCATTCGCCGGCGGAGACGCCACTGGCGCCGAAGAGCGCATCGAAGAGAATTGCGTCCGCGCCACAGGAAGCGGCGAGGTCGGCACAGTCGAGGAGAAGGACGCGGTAGCCCTGCAGAAACGCCGAGGCCGTTTCATCGACAGGGGCGGGGGAGAGGGTATCCCCGTTCCAGTGAAGGGGGAGGAGGGTGACGCCGAGTCCGTGGTCGCGGCATTCCCGCGCCAGCGCGGCAGCGGCGCGGAAGTCGAAACTGCTGTACTCGAGATTGCGCGCCGTGGCATTCCAGACAGGCAATGGTATTTCCACCCAGTTGATTCCATAGTCCTGCATCTGCGCGAACGCGGCGCTGCGCGCGCCCGCATCCTGTGCCGCGAAATCGAGGGGCAGTGTCACCGCGCGCCGGTACTGTCCGTGGCGAAAGGGCGGCAGCGCGTTTTCGTCATCACCACCGGAGAAGAGGCCGCTGAGCAGTCCCCCTTGCGAGACGATGTATATCGTGGCCGCGAGCATCGCCAGGGCGATGAACCAGGCGGCGCGCCGTTCGCGTCGCAGCGCGCGGTTTTCGTCATGCATTGGGTGTCTCCCTCTCTGTGTTCGCCGTTTCCTCGGCTGCCGTCTCAGCGGCAAGCATGGTTTCGATTTCGACGAGGAAGTCACGGACGTCCTCCGGACCCCGGATGTTCTGCACGATCATGCGTACCTGCCTGCTGTCCTGTTCGAGGCGCACGCGGTCCTTGTTATCGAGTACCCAGGACATGAGGGCCTGGAAGTGTCGTTCGTAAAAGACGGTGTCGTCCTGCGGGGGCAGGGCGATATTGAGGCGTCCGTTCTCGAAGGTCACGCGTGCGAGGCGAATGCGGGCGGCCACCAGGCGCAGGCGCACGGAGAACAGCAGCGCGCGAGCTTCCTCCGGCAGCGTTCCGAAGCGGTCGGCCAGTTCCTGTTCGATGTCGCCGATCTCATCGTCGGTCACGCAGTTGTAGAGGCGCTTGTAGAGGTCGAATCGTTCGGTGGCGTTGCTCACGTAATTGTGGGGCAGGTAGGCGTCGAGTCCCAGTTCCATGACCACATCGGCTCGTGGACGCACGTCCTTCTCCTCGTCGGCGAACAGTCCTTCGAACTCCTCGGCCTTGAGTTCGGCCACGGCCTCCTCGAGTGTGAGCATGTAGAGGTCGAAGCCGATTTCCGTGATGAAGCCATGCTGTTCTGCGCCGAGGAGGTTGCCCGCCCCGCGGATTTCGAGGTCGCGCATGGCGAGCTGGAAGCCCGTGCCCAGTTCGGAGAACTCCTCGATGGCCTGCAGGCGTTTGAGTGCATCGCGTGTGAACTTCGCTTCCGGGGGGACGAGCAGGTAGGCATAGGCCTGCGTGTTCGATCGGCCCACGCGTCCACGGAGCTGATAGAGTTCGGCGAGGCCGAAGTGATTGGCCTTGTTGATGAAAATCGTGTTGGCGTTGGGGATGTCGAGTCCGCTCTCGATGATTTTCGTCGCGACGAGGACATCCACCTTCCGCTCCATGAAGCGCATCATCACGCGTTCGAGTTCGGAGGATTTCAACTGTCCGTGCGCCGTGGCGATGCGCACGCCGGGCAGGTAGCTGCGCAGCGTGTCGGCGAGGATGTCGAGATCATGTACACGGTCGTTGACGAAAAACACCTGGCCGCCGCGTTCGAGTTCGCGCTCCACTCCTTCGACGACGGTTTCGCGTTCGAAGGGGAGGATATGCGTGATGATGGGCAGGCGGTTGCGCGGCGGGGTTTCGATCACCGAAAGGTCACGTGCGCCGAGCAGGGAGAAGTTCAGTGTGCGGGGAATGGGGGTTGCCGTCATGGTGAGCGTATCGACGTTCGCGCGCAGCGCGCGCAGCTTCTCCTTGGCCGCCACGCCGAAGCGATGCTCCTCGTCGACGATGAGCAGTCCCAGGTTCTTGAAGTGCACGTCCGCGCTCAGCAGGCGATGCGTGCCGATCAGGATGTCCACGCTGCCCCGCGCCAGCTTCTCGATGACCTCGGTCTGCTGTTTGCGCGATTTGAAGCGGGAGAGGGCTTCGACCATCACCGAGTAGCGTCCCAGGCGGTCGCGGAAAGTATGATAGTGCTGCTGTGCGAGAATGGTGGTCGGGACGAGGACTGCCACCTGCTTTCCGTCGACCACGGCCTTGAAGGCGGCGCGCACGGCCACCTCGGTTTTCCCGTAGCCCACGTCGCCGCATACCAGGCGGTCCATCGGAACGGCCTCCTCCATGTCGCGCTTGACGTCCACGGTGGCCTTGGCCTGGTCGGGAGTATCCTCGTAGATGAAGGAGGCCTCGAGTTCCTTCTGCCACTGTCCGTCGGGCGGAAAGGCATGGCCCTCGGAGAGCTTGCGTTTCGCGTAGAGCTGGATGAGATCGCGCGCAATGTCCTTGATGCGCTTCTTCGTACGTGCCCGTGCGCGCTCCCACGCGCCGCTGCCGAGCTTGGACAGCTGAGGCGTATGTCCCTCTTCGGAGGAATATTTCGAGAGCTTGTGGATGTAATTGAGATTGACGAAGAGGCCGTCGTCGTCGGCATAGACCAGGCGCGCGGTCTCCTGCAGTCCCCCGTTGACGGTGATGGTCTCGAAGCCCTGGAAGCGTCCTATCCCCTTGTCCGCGTGCACGACGTAATCGCCGATGCGCAGCTGCTTCATTTCACGGAGGGAGAGACCTTTCACTCCGCGCGAAGTGCGCTTGCGGATGTGATGACGGTTGAAAATCTGATGCTCGGTGAGCACGGCCACGCGGGCGGCGGGAAAGAGGAAGCCCTCGGTGAGGGGACAGTAGCGGATGCGGTATTGCAGCGGGGGCAGGGCGGGAGCGTCTTCATCCTCGTCCTCCACCGCGCTGTGCAGCAGATCCTCCAGCCGCGAGGCCTGCTGGGCGGAGTCCGCCACCAGCCATGTGGTGTAGCCCTGCTCCTGCAGCTGCAGCAGGGTTTCCTTCAGCTGTCGAATCGCGCCGTTGATCGAGGGCTGCGATTCCGCGCCGAGGTCGCGCTGCGCAGGACAGTGTGCGTCCATGACGCCGAAAAGAAGCGAAGCGAAACGCGCGCGCAGCTGTGCGGGAAGTTCCGCATCCGCGGTGTCCGCCGTGCGGGTGGCGATCGCCTCCACGCCGTCGATGACCAGGAGCGCGTCGCTTGCGAAAAAATCCGGCATGCTGC